>NZ_JAJEPR010000090.1:0-1712 GCF_020686945.1 Fusicatenibacter faecihominis
GAATATATGGCTCTCATTCTCCGGAATGGTGGCTCTCAAAATCCGGACAGGTGGCTCAAAGAGCCCCGGAATAATCATTTTATAACAACTACTGGTTTTCCCTGCTTACCTGCTCCTGGAATAATATGCCATATTTTAGTTCCTTCTTTCTCTCTCATAGATATTTTATCACCAGTCAAAAGAATTGCTCTATCTGTATTTTCTCCAATTGCAAGATTTTCTGTATATTTTTCATATTTCTCTATGAAATCAGAAAAATTATATTCAGGTTTTTTGCCTTCTTTAATTGCCTCTCTTTGTTCCTCTATTAATGGATTATTTCTTTGTAAATAACTAAATTTACATGAATATGCTGTAAGTGTTTCTACCTTTGTCATTTGATTACCTTTCTTTTGTTTTTATCTAAATTGAATATATAAATCCTTTTTGTATATTCAGAATTATATCATACCTCCAATCTTTTCACCACAGAAAAGCACCCAAGTTACATAAACCTGGATGCTATCGTTTCCTATTACAATATTTTATTTTTAAACTACCTTGAACATATTCTGCTTCAAAGGCTTATCATCTTTATCCGAAATTCCCATTTCTTTTCTTGCATTTTCCAGTCCCTGCATTTTCTGTAGTTCTTTCTCTGCATCATCCAATCCCATATGGGTATACACATTCAAAGTAACTCCTATATCTGAATGTCCCATCAGGTATTGCAATGTCTTGGGATTCATTCCCGATTTTGCCATATTCGAGCAATATGTATGTCGGCATACATGTGGATGTGTCAAGTATAGGACAAAAAAAATTTTATTTTTTTCTGCCGAAGACTATCTGACGCTTCCATCAGGTAGTCCCAGCACCTTTATTATCTTCTGATAAGTCATTTTTGTCCTGCTCAAGTTATCTTTGTTCTGAAAAAATATCGTCAAAATTCCATTCGATTTCGATTTCATCCTGACTATGAACACGGATCACCTTGATAATCTCACGCAGCTTCTCTGTATCGAACTTTTGAATTCCCAAGAAATCTTTTAGTTTTATTTTATCAGAAAGTTCATTTTGTTCAAGAAGCTTTTTGCTATTCTCCGCATCTTCTATTTTTCGTTTAATTTCATCCAGCTGTCCACTTATCTTTTCCGCTCTCTGCTTATACAAATCACGATCCATACGACCATCTTTGTAATCATCATAGAGTTTCATCTTTTCTGAAGTCAATTGTCGGCTCTATTTTTGCAATTCTGCGGTATTGATTTCTTTGTAGTCGCATTGCCTGTTGTAAGATACTTTCTTTTCTTTTTCCAACATTGACGCTGCATACTGATGAACAAGCCCAAGGATATTCTCCTCCAGCGGTTCCCGTCGGATCACCAGACTTCGACACACAGGATCTCCATTGGTTCGAGCATCTGAGCATTTTAGCAGATGCTCCGTTTCTTTTAGCAAAGAATGCCCACAGTTGGCACATAACAGCAATGCTGGCTGCTTTTTACGTCTTTCCAGAGTAAAATTGGTGCGTGATTCCGCAACACTTCTCTTCTTTTTCGGATGCATTTCATTTGCTTTTTCAAACAATACCCTGTCTATAATTGCCGTATGATGATTTTCCAGGCGAACCCATTCTGTTTCATCATTCAGAACTGCTTTATGACCGGTATGCATACTGCAACGTGTTTTTCCCCAGATTCTGGTTCCAATATAAATCTCATCCCGGACAA
>NZ_JAJEPR010000091.1:0-1647 GCF_020686945.1 Fusicatenibacter faecihominis
TAGTGCTTCACTTGCTGGTCGTATTCACAGAACAGCTTTTCGCCGCTTTGGTAAGCAGCGGCGGCAACCGCAGACTGCCGCTGGCTGCGCTGAACAATCGTGATTTCGTTGTGTGGACAGGGCATTTCGTGTCCCTCCTTTCGGTAGTTGGTGGATGGGGTGGCGTTTTACCACCTCATTTTGGGCAGAAAAAAAGCAGGAGACCTTTTTTCAGATTTCCTGCTCGGGGTGCCGCTGTGAGGGCGGCGGATATTTAGTTGTAAAAGTTCGGGACAAGTTGACCCGATGGGTAGATGGTACACTTAAAAATTATGGTTCTCTTGTCATTAGCTCATTAGCATAATGATTAAGAGCTTCACAAGGTTCATATTTGCATTTATAACCAATACCGTCAATTATAATAAATGGATTGTATGCTATAATCTCCACTTGAGAACCATCTGCCAAAGACAGAGTGAAAATAACTGCTTGTCCGGCATATTCTGTATATGAGTTGTCCTTATTGTAAATAACTACCTCATTGAGATATGATACTAATTCCTCTGTTTCTACTATCTGAATTGTTGTATCAGGTGGCGATAACCGAACACTTGCCGAAGTAATATCTGCTGCCTCTAAATCTTTGAATGGTCTATGAGCAGAAAACAAAAGAAAGCTAATACCTATACCGATTAAACATATCAGTGCAATTAACAAAAACTTTTTATGCTTCATTTGATTCTCCTTTACACACTACTATGAAATTTCTTTTTCATCATCTCTTGGTGGTCGGACATAACATAACATTTCTTTTTCACAAGCACCAAATTTTGCGAAATTGGATTTCGCTTCTTTTAGCGTTATTCCATGATTAGAGTCACTTGGTTCGTTATCAGAAGCAATGAACGGGTCATTCTCCCAAAAACAAACGGGACAGATATACCCACAATCTTCATTTGCCGGAACATTGTAGGTAAAATATCCACAACAAGGACATTGATATTTCATCATTTCGTGTTTTTAGCTCCCCCTTATAATTTCATATTTGAATATAAGCAAATTATCAAAAATATTATTCCTAAAATCGCAAGACTTTCGCATATAGAAACTATTTTGAAATTCCTCAAACTCATTTTTCCTTTTTTATATTCGTCATAACACAAATAAATTGTAATCGCTGCAAATACAATCGTTATAATCTCGATAACCGGCATCTATATCCCTTCCTAAAATTGATTTGTCGCTCGTCATGCAATCTGAAAGTTATTATTTCAAAATAAAGGGAAGTATTATCATGACAACTCCTAATAGAGCAAATAAAATACCGCCAATTTTTGTGGTTTTCAGATATAACTCAGATGGCTCATCTGCTCGATAAGATTTCCATACTTCTGTTAATTTCCACACTAAATCTGGCTTCAAAAAAATAAACATACCTAAAACAAAAATTATAACTCCACCACTAATAGACCATAACATAGGCGTCCCTCCCGTTATTCAAGTCCAGTTTGTTATTGATTTCATTATACTTTATTACCTATCGAAAAGATAGCGTATTTTATGAAACTTGTCAGATGGGAACAGCTTGCAGCGCAAGGTGTCCCCAGATGGCAAGTCCACAAAAGGGTAGCTGGCGGCAGCCAGCGCAGGGGAAGCGTAGCGTCCCCT
>NZ_JAJEPR010000092.1:0-1595 GCF_020686945.1 Fusicatenibacter faecihominis
GATAAAGAAGTAATAGAAGTGTAAAAAATTTTGCCGTTCCTATCCGGCACTTGCGCATTGTGTCGGATAGGTCGGGCGGTTATTCGGGCAAGTCCACCTTGCCAACAAAAGAATAATAAATCTCAATGTCCTGTCTGCGGGTCTTGTTCTCGTCATAGCTGCACTCATGCACAACGATTTTCTCTACAAACTCCCGCAGCAGAGTAGGGGTAAGTTCTTCAAAGCTGGTATGCCGCCGGACAACATTCATAAACTTTTCTGCGTTCACGGTGGCTTCCTGTGCTTTGGAAAGCTCCGCTTGAATAGCAGCGGCTCTTTCTTTCAGCTCCCGTTGCTCTGCTTCATAGTCTGCCGACAGCTCTGTGAAACGCTCGTCTGATATGCGCCCGGTCACGCTGTCCTCATACAGCCGCTTGAAGATAGCGGATAACTCGGCTATGCGTTTCTCGGAGGCTTCCAGTTCCTTTTTCTTGGCGGCGTTCCTGCGTTTGCCCCCGTCCTCGTTCTGCTCAATCAAGAGTTTCATAAACCGGGCTTCATGCTTTGCCGCATAGCTGGTCACTTTCCGCAGATTGGAGAGTACACCAGCGGTCAAGAGGTCGGTGCGGATAAAGTGCGCCGTACAGTCATGGGTGCGTTTCTTGTAGTTGCCGCAGATATAACAGTCCTGCTTGCGCTTGTCCGTCTGGTATCGCTGCTGATACATCACGCTGCCGCAGTCCGCACAGAACAGTATGCCGGAGAACAAACCCACTTCATCATAGCGGTTTGGGCGTTTGCGCTGTTTGCGAAGCTCCTGCACCCGTTCCCATGTTTGGGTGTCTATGATAGGCTCGTGGTGGTTCTCGAAAATCACTTGCTTTTCCGGGGGATTTTCTACACTGTGCTTGACTTTGTAAGAAAGTTTTTCTGTCTTGAAATTTACCAGACAGCCTGTGTATTCCCGGTTTTCAAGGATATGCACTACGGTATTGGTCGCCCACTTGCACTCATAGCCGGGGTGGTAGCGGCGGGTGCTGCCCGTCCTGCGGTATTCAAGCGTTCCCGGCGTGGGGATTTGCTGCTCTGTGAGCATACGGGCTATCTTGGTCGGACCATTCCCGGCAAGACAGAGGTTGTATATCTGCTTGACTACGGGTGCAGCTTCCTCGTCAATAATGAAATTTTCATCCTCGTCCATGAGGTAGCCATACACAGGCTTGCTTGTGATGGGCTTGCCATTCATGCCTTTTGAGCGTTTTACTGCTTTGATTTTCTTGCTCGTATCTCTCACCAGCCATTCGTTAAAGATATTCCGCAGCGGGGCAAAGTCATTGTCGCCCTGTGCGCTGTCCACTCCGTCATTGATAGCGATGAAGCGGACACCTTTCTGTGGGAAAATCATTTCCGTGTACATTCCCACTTGCAGGTAGTTTCGCCCTAACCTCGACATATCCTTTACGATAACTGTCCCGACTTTTCCGGCTTCAATGTCCGCAAGCATGGCTTGAAAACCGGGTCTTTGAAAGTTCGCACCAGAATAACCGTCGTCCGTGTACCAGCGCAGATTGGAAAAGCCGTTCTGCTTTGCATAGGTTTCAAGGATACGCTTCTGA
>NZ_JAJEPR010000093.1:0-1587 GCF_020686945.1 Fusicatenibacter faecihominis
CTAAGACTTCCCATACCTAAAATGGGATTCGTACCTTAAAAATTCAATATTTCAGCTAACAAAATAGTGATTTATGCCGTTGCAATCTCTGGATGAAGTGCATTACGCAGATATTCTGGTAATCTTGCCTCAAAATCAGCAGTAAAAGCAGTCAGTTGTTCGTCACTGAGCTTTAAGATTTCCTGAAGGCTTGCCATTAAGACAGCCATCAGAATAGCAAGCGATCTGCTGAAAGTAATGTCTGCCATTTCATCGACAAGAAAGAAGAACAACTCACCAAGAGTTCTCTGATCTTCATTTTGGCGCTGTTCCATCGCAAGTAACATATATCTGGTAAACACAATGGCCACATGGGCTGTCAGTGCGTCATAAGATAGGCTGTGGCATTCTCCAATCAGGTTCAGCATAGATTTGCAGGTCTTGAAGAAAACTTCAATCTGCCAGCGTTTTCCATAAATACGAATGATCTCTTCTTCGGAAAGAGTCGTATCTGTGCAGATAAAAGCAAGCCACTCCTTGCGATTCGCTTTGTTCCTTACACAAACAATCTTTGCTGGAATCGGATTCTCTTTTCCGACCATAACGTCAACGGAAAGCAGATATTTTGATCTGCCACGACGCTTCTTATTCCGGGAATAAATCTCTTTGATGTTCAGCTGTTCACCACAGTATGAATATTTGATCCGGCTGCTTTTCTTGATCATGGCGATCACATTCATACCTTTTGAGTGAATGTCTGTGACTTGTGCCGGGTTGGAAAACCAGGAATCAAACAGGACATAATCCGCTTTCATTCCTGCAGTGAGGGCAGTGTCCAACAGGGTCATCATTGCTTCCGGCGCTTTTGTCTGAGCAAGCTTGCGTCTTTTTCCTGCAACGGTTCTGTTATCAAAGGTCTTTACCGGACCAATGATATTTGTATCTTTTGCAGATGCCAGCAGACAGCTGTTTACCGGGATCAATGTATTTCCATCGCTCCAGCTTAAAGTAAGCATTCGGAATCCTTTTTTAAAATGCATATCCGTGTGATCAAAAACTTTTGATCCCAGTTCTGTTTTCTTGCAGCTGGTGCGGTTAAAAAGACTGTCATCAATGATGAAGACATTTTTCCTGCTATCATTCGTCAGACCTTTGATGTCATTGTTTACGATATCTGCGGCAAGAAGAGAAGTAAAACGGAGCCAGTTTGTTTTTGCGGAATTAAGGAAACGGTAAAACGTGTTCTTGGAAAACTCTTCCTTAAAAGAGCCAGTCCGTCGCTGCATATACATACTTCTTCCGACAAAAATGTTGCTGAGTTTGTACCGAAGCAGAGAAACGGGAGAAATACCTTTTTCTTTCATCCCATTGCATTTGGCAAGAAGTTTGCCAACATGGTGTTTAGAAAAAAATCTCTGAACACAATCAACTAAGTCTTTCTCATCGGAATGGTTTTGTGGTATACTGGACATGGCATAAATCTCCTTTGTTAAAATGGTTTTTCGACAACTCCATTATACCAAGAGGAACAGATTTATGCCTTTTTTATTGGCTGAAATATTGAATTTTCAAGGTTCAACACACCGATACGGTGTGGGAAGTTTTAGT
>NZ_JAJEPR010000094.1:0-1567 GCF_020686945.1 Fusicatenibacter faecihominis
GGGGGCGTGTCACTTACAACGAATTATGCCGGAAATGCCAGCATGGGTGCAGGCAGAGCTTCCGGGCGGTTGTGATTGACTGCCCCCGTTATTTATCCAAACGAGCAAAGAAAAAGGAGGAACACACAGAATGAATTTTGAATTTATGACGATAGACACACCATTGCCGCCCTGTATGCCCTTTCCCAGAGCGTTGACAGGATTTCCAGTCAGCAGCACCGCAAAGGTCATGTACTGCCGGATGTTGGACGCTATGCTATCCAAAGGGCAGGAGGACGAAAACGGAATCCTGTTTGTCTGCTTCCCTGTCACAGCCATTGCCGCAGTCCTGTCCCGCAGTCCCATGACGGTCAAGCGTTCTCTGAATGAACTGGAAATCGCCGGACTTATCATGCGGGTGCGTCAGGGCGTGGGAGAACCCAGCAGAATTTATGTGCTGATACCGGGAAAGGAGGACGCTGCCCTTGCCTGATACCTCAAAGCTGGAAAAGCTCAACCGGGAGCTGGAGAAAAGCGAAAAGAAACTGCGGAAAGCCATCAATGATGAAAAGGCATTGCAGCACCAGTTAAAGCAGCTTACCCGAAAGGAACGGACGCACCGGCTCTGTACCCGTGGCGGTATGCTGGAAAGTTTTCTGCAAGAGCCGGAACGCCTGACAGATGATGATGTCATGCTGTTATTGAAACTCATTTTTCACAGGCAGGACACGCAGGAACTATTGAAAAAACTGCTGGAACGGAAGAAGCCGGAAACCCCTTAGTTTACTAAGGGCGCAATTATACACCACCCAGAGGTTGGTGCATTGCGTTCTCCGAAGGCTCCTCACCGGAGGGCTGTGATTTTCCGCAGTCATGGTCTGCTCCAAATCAAACAGGGGACGCTACGCTTCCCCTGCGCTGGCTGCCGCCAGCTACCCTTTTGTGGACTTGCCATCTGGGGACACCTTGCGTTGCAAGTTGTTCCCAGCCGACAAGTTTTACAAAATCTCTCTATACTTTGACGGTCGAATAAAGTATAATGAAGTCAACGACTAATCGGAAGTTCAATGTGAGGAAAATTAGATGAAGAAAAAGTCTTATTGGTTAAGTATTAGTGTGTTCGTATTGATACTGATATGGACGGTTTATTATTATGCAATGCAGTACACAGGAGGATTTGCAGACTTAAAGGACTCTATTGTTTGTGGGATTGTAGGTTTGATATGTATCGTATTTATCGTGAAAAGAACTATTGACTTTTTGAAAAACAAAAAATCGTAAAATTCAAGTTTGCCACCCACACATCGGGTCAACTTGTCCCGAACTTTTACAGCTAAATATCCGCCGCCTTCACAGCGGCACACCGAGCAGGAAATCTGAAAAAGGTCTCCTGCTTTTTTTCTGCCAAAATGAGGTGGTAAAACGCCACCCCATCCACCAATTACCGAAAGGAGGGACACGAAATGCCCTGCCCACACAACGAAATCACGATTGTTCAGCGCAGCCAGCGACAGTCTGCGGTTGCCGCCGCTGCTTACCAAAGCGGCGAAAAGCTGTTCTGTGAATACGACCAGCAAGTGAAGCACTA
>NZ_JAJEPR010000095.1:0-1495 GCF_020686945.1 Fusicatenibacter faecihominis
GAGATTACAAAAGAAGTTGCGTATGCGATGAACAATTTTTACAGAAGCAGCAAGGCAAAAAAAGTTGAGATTAAGAATGAACTGGGTGAGGTTGTGGATAAGATGCTGAGAGAAGTGCCTTACAGTGGACAGTCCATTGATGGGGAAGGATTCATGATTGAGGATTTCCCGGATCTGAATTGTGACGTGGAGCACAGTGTACTGAAGAAAATGGAACAGCAGGATATTCACAAAGTGATCGATCAGCTGAATACCGAGGAACGCATGATTATTTATAGCATTTTCTTTGAAAATAAGACACAGACACAGATGGCAGAGATTATGGGGATTTCCAGACAGGTATTAGCGTACAAGCTGAAAACAATCCTTAATAAAATGCGTGAAATGTATATGAAAGAATTTTTTTAAAAAATTTTTAAAAATTTTTTGCATCTGCCGAAGTCATTTGACTTTAGTAATTAGAGGAGCTTTAAGGACTCCCTAAAATGCACCATGATAACTGAATATCCAATAATAACTGACGTGACATTTCATGCAGAGAGCACGAGGAAGATGCCGCTATAGGATTATAAGACAAAACCAATATTTTTAGTTCAGTCCGTAATGCTGCGAAAAAGCACTGACCGAAGCCAGCTGGCAAGCTGGTGATGCGATGATATGTATGAGATGCGATACACTTGCAGATTCTGAGAAGTCTGTAACTGGTAAACCTATGAACTGCTGGAGCCTGGAAACGTGAGTTTTCGGGTTGTGGTCCGGAGTATGCATTCGGGCAGGTTATTATTCCCTTCCTGCATATGCGGGAGTAACGATTCGGGGTATCGAGGATAAATAGAATCGAGCGAGCACTGTTTAATAATCAAATTGGCTATAGAGGTTATGCGGCAGAGCTTTCCGTCTTGGAAAGGAACTCTGCCGTATTCCTGTGGAGCCAATATAGCGCTATGAATGCTTTACAAATAAAAAAGGATTGGAGAGATGACAAGTGACGATTCGAAGAGGAGATATCTTATGGGCGGATCTCGGTATGTTCCCGACAACTTCGGTTCAGGGTGGAGTAAGACCGGTGATCGTAGTAAGTAACAACAAAGCTAATACATACAGTTCAGTCATTACAGTAGTTCCGCTGACGTCAAGAATATATAAGAAGCGGTATTTGCCAACACATGTATTTATCAGCAAATATGATATGACGGGAATCCGAAAAGGAAGCCTGGCACTGGCTGAACAGGTTATGAGCATTTCTACGAAATGTATTATTGAGAAATGCGGAAGAGTGAACAAGTGGAGCCTGGATCGGGTACTGAAAGCAGTACAGATTCAGATGGGAATGGAAGGAGAAGGGCATGACGGCAGAGGAATATAGAAACTATCTGGAGCAGGATTTCAGTGATGTAGATATCAATGAAATGACTGATCTACGGATGATAAAAGCAGACAGAAATAAATCGCTTCAGGAACGGAGAGATATTTTTCTGAATAAAGTAGGAAATCC
>NZ_JAJEPR010000096.1:0-1494 GCF_020686945.1 Fusicatenibacter faecihominis
GAGATTACAAAAGAAGTTGCGTATGCGATGAACAATTTTTACAGAAGCAGCAAGGCAAAAAAAGTTGAGATTAAGAACGAGCTGGGGGAAGTCGTGGATAAGATGCTGCGGGAGGTACCTTACAGTGGACAGTCCATCGATGGGGAAGGATTCATGATTGAGGATTTCCCAGATTTGAATTGTGACGTGGAGCACAGTGTACTGACAAAAATGGAACAGTAGGATATTCATAAAGTGATCGATCAGCTGAATATCGAGGAACGCATGATTATTTACGGCATTTTCTTTGAAAATAAGACACAGACACAGATGGCTGAGATTATGGGGATTTCCAGACAGGTATTAGCGTACAAGTTGAAAACGATCCTTAATAAAATGCGTGAAATGTATATGAAAGAATTTTTTAAAAAAATATTGGAAAATTTTTTGCATCAGCCGAAGTCATTTGACTTTAGTAATTAGAGGAGCTTTAAGGACTCCCTAAAATGCACCATGATAACTGAATATCCAATAATAACTGACGTGACATTTCATACAGTGAGCACGAGGAAGATGCCGCTATAGGATTATAAGACGTAAAAACATTTTTAGAGCTAATAATGCTGCGAAAAAGCACTGACCAAAGCCAGTCGGCAGGCTGGTGATGCGATGACATGTGTGAGATGCGATACACTTGCAGACCCTGAGAAGTCTGTAACTGGTAAACCTATGAACTGCTGGAGCCTGGAAACGAGAGTTTTCGGGTTGTGGTCCGGAGTATGCATTCGGGCAGGTTATTATTCCCTTCCTGCATATGCGGGAGTAACGATTCGGGGTATCGGGGATAAATAGAATCGAGCGAGCACTGTTTAATAATCAAATTGGCTATAGAGGTTATGCGGCAGAGCTTTCCTTATGGGAAAGAAACTCTGCCGTATTCCTGTGGAGCCAATATAGCGCTATGGATGCTTTACAAGTAAAAATAATAGATTGGAGAGAGGACAAATGACAATCCGCAGAGGAGATATCTTATGGGCGGATCTCGGTATGTTCCCGACAACTTCGGTTCAGGGTGGAGTAAGACCGGTGATCGTAGTAAGTAATAACAAAGCTAATACATACAGTTCAGTCATTACAGTAGTTCCGCTGACATCAAGAATATATAAGAAGCGGTATTTACCAACACATGTATTTATCAGTAAATATGACATGACAGGGATCCGAAAAGGAAGCCTGGCCTTGGCTGAACAGGTTATGAGCATTTCTACAAAATGTATTATTGAGAAATGCGGAAGAGTAAATAAGTGGAGCCTGGATCGGGTACTGAAAGCAGTACGGATTCAGATGGGAATGGAAGGAGAAGGGCATGACGGCAGAGAAATATAGAAACTATCTGGAGCAGGATTTCAGTGATGTAGATATCAATGAAATGACTGACCTACGGATGATAAAAGCAGACAGAAATAAATCGCTTCAGGAACGGAGAGATATTTTTCTGAATAAAGTAGGAAATCC
>NZ_JAJEPR010000097.1:0-1447 GCF_020686945.1 Fusicatenibacter faecihominis
CATTTGTGACTGAGCGGCGGACGGGTGAGTAACGCGTGAGTAACCTGCCTCATACAGGGGAATAACAGTTAGAAATGACTGCTAATGCCGCATAAGCGCACAGGGCCGCATGGCCCGGTGTGAAAAACTCCGGTGGTATGAGATGGACTCGCGTCTGATTAGCTAGTTGGCAGGGTAACGGCCTACCAAGGCGACGATCAGTAGCCGGCCTGAGAGGGTGAACGGCCACATTGGGACTGAGACACGGCCCAAACTCCTACGGGAGGCAGCAGTGGGGAATATTGCACAATGGGGGAAACCCTGATGCAGCGACGCCGCGTGAGTGAAGAAGTATTTCGGTATGTAAAGCTCTATCAGCAGGGAAGAAAATGACGGTACCTGACTAAGAAGCCCCGGCTAACTACGTGCCAGCAGCCGCGGTAATACGTAGGGGGCAAGCGTTATCCGGATTTACTGGGTGTAAAGGGAGCGTAGACGGCTTTGCAAGTCTGACGTGAAACTCCGGGGCTCAACTCCGGAACTGCGTTGGAAACTGTAAGGCTTGAGTGCCGGAGAGGTAAGCGGAATTCCTAGTGTAGCGGTGAAATGCGTAGATATTAGGAGGAACACCAGTGGCGAAGGCGGCTTACTGGACGGCAACTGACGTTGAGGCTCGAAAGCGTGGGGAGCAAACAGGATTAGATACCCTGGTAGTCCACGCGGTAAACGATGAATACTAGGTGTTGGGGGACAAAGTCCTTCGGTGCCGCCGCAAACGCATTAAGTATTCCACCTGGGGAGTACGTTCGCAAGAATGAAACTCAAAGGAATTGACGGGGACCCGCACAAGCGGTGGAGCATGTGGTTTAATTCGAAGCAACGCGAAGAACCTTACCAAGTCTTGACATCGATTCGACGGGAGTGTAATGACTCCTTTCCCTTCGGGGACGAAGAAGACAGGTGGTGCATGGTTGTCGTCAGCTCGTGTCGTGAGATGTTGGGTTAAGTCCCGCAACGAGCGCAACCCTTATCTTCAGTAGCCAGCGAGTAAGGTCGGGCACTCTGGAGAGACTGCCAGGGACAACCTGGAGGAAGGTGGGGATGACGTCAAATCATCATGCCCCTTATGACTTGGGCTACACACGTGCTACAATGGCGTAAACAAAGGGAAGCGAACCTGTGAGGGTGGGCAAATCCCAAAAATAACGTCTCAGTTCGGATTGTAGTCTGCAACTCGACTACATGAAGCTGGAATCGCTAGTAATCGCGAATCAGCATGTCGCGGTGAATACGTTCCCGGGTCTTGTACACACCGCCCGTCACACCATGGGAGTCGGTAACGCCCGAAGTCAGTGACCCAACCGCAAGGAGGGAGCTGCCGAAGGCGGGACTGGTAACTGGGGTGAAGTCGTAACAAGGTAGCCGTATCGGAAGGTGCGGCTGGATCACCTCCTTTCTAAGGAAAAGA
>NZ_JAJEPR010000098.1:0-1427 GCF_020686945.1 Fusicatenibacter faecihominis
CAGAGTAGACCCGAAACCGGGTGATCTACCCATGTCCAGGCTGAAGTTGCCGTAAAAGGCAATGGAGGGCCGAACGCACATCCGTTGAAAAGGGTGGCGATGAGGTGTGGGTAGGGGAGAAATTCCAATCGAACCCGGAGATAGCTGGTTCTCCTCGAAATAGCTTTAGGGCTAGCCTCGACAGAGTCTGATGGAGGTAGAGCACTGAATTTCCTAGGGGGCGTCAAAGTCTACCGAAGAATATCAAACTCCGAATGCCATCAAGATGCTTGTCGGGAGTCAGACTGCACGAGATAAGTTGGGTAGTCAAAAGGGAAAGAGCCCAGACCTCCAGCTAAGGTCCCAAAGTGCGTGTTAAGTGGAAAAGGATGTGGGATTTCAAAGACAACCAGGATGTTGGCTCAGAAGCAGCCATACATTCAAAGAGTGCGTAATAGCTCACTGGTCGAGAGGTCCTGCGCCGAAAATGTCCGGGGCTGAAACACGACACCGAAGCTGAGGAATTTAACGTCTGTTGAATTGGTAGAGGAGCATTGCATACGCGAGGAAGCAGTACCGTAAGGAGCTGTGGAGTGTATGGAAGAGAGAATGCCGGAATGAGTAGCGAGATGGAGGTGGGAATCCTCCAGGCCGAATATCCAAGGTTTCCAGAGTAAAGCTGATCTGCTCTGGGTAAGTCGGGACCTAAGGCGAGGCCGAGAGGCGTAGCCGATGGACAACAGGTTGAGATTCCTGTACTGCTGTATATCAGAACTGTGGGGACACAGAGGGAAAGCACAGGCGCGGAACGGAAAGCCGCGTGCAAGCGAGGTACCGGACTGGTAGGAAAAACCGCCAGCCAACGGGAAGACGTGATGCGGACCGAAATTTAGTAGGGAAGTGTGTGAGCCAGCTGTCAAGAAAAGCCGCTATTGTGTATACAGTACCCGTACCGTAAACCGACACAGGTGGATGAGGAGAGAATCCTAAGGCCGGCGGAAGAAGTATTGTCAAGGAACTCGGCAAAATGACCCTGTAACTTCGGGAGAAAGGGTGCCTCGAAAGAGGCCGCAGAGAATTGGCCCAAGCAACTGTTTAGCAAAAACACAGGTCTATGCGAAACCGAAAGGTGAGGTATATGGGCTGACGCCTGCCCGGTGCTGGAAGGTTAAGGGGAGATGTTAGAGCAATCGAAGCATCGAACTTAAGCCCCAGTAAACGGCGGCCGTAACTATAACGGTCCTAAGGTAGCGAAATTCCTTGTCGGGTAAGTTCCGACCCGCACGAAAGGCGTAATGATTTGGGCGCTGTCTCGACAATACATCCGGTGAAATTGAAGTACCAGTGAAGATGCTGGTTACCCGCGCCAGGACGGAAAGACCCCATGGAGCTTTACTCCAGCTTGATACTGGGATTCGGTATTGCATGTACAGGATAGGTGGGAGGCT
>NZ_JAJEPR010000099.1:0-1382 GCF_020686945.1 Fusicatenibacter faecihominis
AAGCCTGTCTATGAGAAGTACCAGAAGATATTTTTCAAGAAAACAAAGGAGAAATTCAAACAGGAACACCCGGAGGTCGCCCGGTATGCGAAAGCCGCCGCCTACCTTGCCAAGCACCCGGACGATAAGGACAGCACCCAAAAGGAGCTGCAACAGGAGCAGGAAAAACTTCTCAGCGAAATCGCAGAGCTGAAAGTACCGCTGACAGAGGTGCAGGAGGATTTGAAGAAGCTGCGGGACATCCGCTACTGGGTACGGAAAGCCACCCCCGGCACAGAGGAAAGCAAAGAGCCGCCCAAGAAACAGCCTATCAAAGAAGTCTTGCAGGATAAGACTGACGAGAAAAAAGCACAAAGAACCACCCCGGCACAGGAGAAACACAGACAACAGGATATGGAACTTTAACAGGCACTTGCCATTTTCAATCAGAGAATGTCAGGTGCTTTTCTTATTTTCAAGGAGAGATAGATTTGAATGTATTTGAAGCTGTGAAGCAGTCCGTCACAACAAGACAGGCTGCGGAGCATTATGGAATCCGTATAGGTCGGAACGGGATGGCTTGCTGCCCGTTCCATCATGATAAAACCCCAAGCATGAAGCTGGATCGGCGTTACCACTGCTTCGGCTGCGGTGCGGATGGGGATGTGATTGATTTTGCCGCCGCCCTGTATGGGCTGGGAAAGAAAGACGCCGCCGTACAACTGGCACAGGACTTCGGGCTTTCATATGAGGACTGGAAACCGCCGGGAAAGGCGAAAAAGCCCAAGCCCCGGCAGAAATCCCCGGAGGAACAGTTTCAGGAAGCAAAGAACTGCTGCTTCCGTATTCTTGCCGATTATCTCCACCTACTTCGAGTGTGGAGAAAGGAATATGCCCCGCACTCCCCGGAGGAAGCCTTTCATCCCCGGTTTGTGGAAGCCTTACAGAAGCAAGCCCAAGTGGAATATCTGCTGGATGTGCTTCTGTTCGGGGAAACAGAGGAAAAAGCGGCTTTGATTACGGACTACGGAAAGGATGTGATACAGCTTGAACAGCGAATGGCAGAGCTTGCAGCCGCAGACGCAGCAAGAACTAAAAAACACCATGAACGCCATGCAGCCGCCCCAGAACATTGAGGAAATCAAGGCGGGGCTGGAAACTACCGAGAAAGGCGGTGTCCGTCAGAGCATACGGAACTGCCTGACCGTATTCCAGCGTGACCCTCTGCTTTCCGGGGCTATCGCATACAACATCCTAACTGACCGAAAGGACATCATAAAGCCCATCGGCTTTCACAGAGAAAGCACCGCCCTGAACGATACGGACATGAAGTATCTGCTTCTCTATCTGGAAGAAACCTACGGGCTTACCAATGAGAAAAAGATTGATAACGCCATCGGGAT
>NZ_JAJEPR010000009.1:0-110304 GCF_020686945.1 Fusicatenibacter faecihominis
ACGTCGATTGACGACAACGCAGCAGATGAAAACTTATACAAGTTATTTGGCGAAATGTCAGTGATACAGTACACTAGTTGCTTCACGACCTGCGCTTTAAATCGGGTCCGATTCAAACTTCTTTTTATGCTGTTGAATTCTTCAATCCCAATCGTCCATATTCTACCCGATTTTTTCCTGTCCGTCAACACTTTCACGAAGTTATATCTGACCATAAACGCGGATCATGGAAGAAATCTCCTTCACGGTGGACATGCCGGAGATCACTGCCAGGGAATCCTGGAAATTCTTCTCCTTCACTTCATCGGTGATGACCACAATCTCCGCCCGGTCTTTTTTCTTGCCTTTCTGGATGATCTGGGCGATGCTGACGCAGTTATTGCCGAAAACGCCCGCAATATTGGCCAGCACACCGCTCCGGTTCTCCACCTGCATCCGGAGGAAATAGGCGCAGGAGATATCTTCCATCTTTTTCAGCGGAATCTCCTTATAGCAGGTGCAACCGATCCGGCCCCGGCAACCGAACACCATGTTCCGGACTGCATCCAGGATATCGCCCACCACCGCACTGGCTGTAGGCAGTTCTCCGGCTCCTCTTCCGTAAAACATCGTGTCATCCACAGCGTCCCCGTGGACAAAGACTGCGTTAAAGGAATCCCGTACAGAGGCCAGTGGATGGGTACTCGGGATCAGCATGGGCTGAACCCGGGCTTCGATGCCCTCGGGAGTCTCTTTCGCCACACCGAGAAGTTTGATATCGCGGCCCATCTCTCTCGCATAACGGATATCTGTCGCTGTAATTTTCGTGATACCTTCCGTATAAACGTCGTCAAAGGTCACTCTGGAATGAAAAGCGATAGAAGCCAGGATCGCGACCTTTCGGGCAGCGTCCAGACCCTCGATATCGGCCGTGGGATCTGCCTCCGCATAGCCAAGCTCCGTAGCCAGAGCCAGGGCTTCCTGAAACTCCATGCCCTCCTCCGCCATTTTTGTCAGGATAAAGTTTGTCGTTCCGTTGACGATACCCATAACCTCAGAAATATGATTTCCGGCCAGGCACTCCTTTAAGGGGCGGATGATGGGGATTCCGCCTGCCACAGCGGCCTCAAAGAGAAGATCGGACTTCGTCTCTGCAGCCGCGTCCATCAGCTCTTTTCCGTGGGAGGCCAGAAGATCTTTATTGGCCGTCACCACGCTTTTTCCCGCGTGGAGCGCATCCAGGATATATCTTCTTGCCGGTTCAATGCCGCCCATGACTTCCACGACAATGGAGATCTCAGGATCTTCCAGGATGCTCTTCCATTCTGTCATGAGGATGGAGGGATCATCCAGTTTTCTCGAAGCCTTCTCCGTGTTCCGGACAAGGACTTTTTTCAGCTGAATTTTCGCCCCGACTTTATGGGGAATTTCTTCCTGTTGTGCTTTCAGTACTTTATAAACGCCGGTACCCACAGTTCCTAGGCCCAGCAGTGCGATCTTAACAGTTTCCATCACTTTTTCTCCTTCCGTTTTTGCTTAACAGCCGGCGATGCTCACATCCTCCAGCAGTACCGCGCAGGGTACGATGAAATTGTTGATTTGTCTGGTCTCTTTGGAAAATTTCATATTTTTCAGAACTTTTCCATAATTTCCGGAAAGGGAGCCGCTGGTCACAGCCTGTCTCGTCTTTCCGTCGGATTCATAGCCCAGACGGATCTCGCCGCCAAAGGTTCCGGAGACCGGATCCATATCAAAGCAGCTGAACTCTGTGATTTCCAGGTGCGGAATCTTGCGAAGCTCCGCCTCTGTCATCGTTCCGCCGGAAACAATCGCATTGTTCATGGAAGTGGTGTTCTCCATTTTCATATAGTAAGCGTGCTGCGTGCTTCCCCAGAAATTCCGGCAGATGCCGTCCTCGAAAAGCAGGCACTCCGTCACCGGATTGCCATCGCTGTCGTAGGGCTCTTTTCTCGTGGAGCCTTCCATGGCGGGAATCAGACGGATGGTCAGAGGATCTGCCTCCTCGCCGGTCATTTTCTCGCCGATTCTGGCCTTTGCTACGCCCATATACTGATTGGAGGCGTTGGTGTGGGCCGTAAAGTAGCGGAAAAATGTCACCACATCGTCCCCGGTGAGAAGAACGGCGCCGTGCTCCTGCTGGGTGGTGGGCTTCGCATCCAGCCGGTCATGGCCGCTGACGAAAAGTTTTCCGGCCTCCTCGGTGATCCGGTCTACATTTTCGTCGGAGAAGGTGATCTCCCTTAAAAGCTCGATCTCGTGGCCGTCTTTTTTCACATTGATGACCAGCTCGGTCTCATCGTCGCCGCTTGAAAAGCTCACATCCACGCCCTTGGAATTGCGGATATGTGTCTTCTTTCTATTTACAAAAATCTCATAGGAATTGACTTTCTCGTCGGCCTCTGTCCGGACTGCCTGAAGGGTCTTGATGATCCGCACCAGCTCTTCATCCATATCCCCTGCTTCCGTCTCCGCTTCTTCCGCTTTTGTGCCGGAAACCACCGGATACCAGGGGTTCTTTACAAATTTTGCTGCAAAAAGAGCGGACCGGATCTCTTTTTCCATCTCCTCCGGTGTGCTGGTGGGATGGATCTCCTTGGTAGCGCTTCCACGGAATTTGCCGTCCTCGCTGTCCACATAGACTGTCACAAAGGTGTGCGTTACCTTTTTGGCCCGTCCCATATCCAGCTTCTGACCGATGAAAAAGGCTTCCCGGGAGCAGGTGGTCGTCTCACGGATCAGAAAATCGCTGGCTCCGCTTTTTTCCAGAATCTCATATAATTTATCCATTATCCCAACCTCACTTTACATTTCAGGTATGGGCCGCCATCGCTGACTTTCACCCATTCTTTGTAGCCTTTTCCGCAGGCTCCTGTTCCAAAAAGCTCCGTCTTGTCCGAGCGCATGGAGATGCTCTTTAAGAGATCCGGCACATAACCGGTAAGCGTCAGAGGGCCAACCACCTTTCCGGTGAGTTTTCCGTCTTTGATCTCTCTTCCCATGGAAACCATACACTGAATGCCCCAGTGTTTGGGGTCCTCCATACCGGACTGGGCTCCGTCCAGAAGATAGCCGTCCTTGATGGAAGCAATCATCTCTTCCAGCGTATTATCTCCGGTGGTAAAGAACGTGTTCGTCATACGAGTGTAGGCTTTTCTCTCGAAGCTCTCCCTCTTGCCGTTTCCGGTGGGAGTCGTTCCCAGACGCAGAGCGCTCAGAAGGTCGCTGATACCGGTCACGAGAGTTCCGTCTTTGATGATGGTCGTGTCTGTTCCCAGTGTTCCCTCATCGTCGAAGAGATAACTGCTGACTTCCGCTGCGCTGGCCGCGCCATCCTTCATGGAAGTGATGTCGGAAGCCACTTTTTTGCCCACATACTCTTTGGCCAGGGCGCGCTCCTTCACAAACATATCCATCTCCACGCCGTGACCAAAGGCCTCGTGCGCGATCAGACCTGTAATCTCCGGAGCTGTAATCACATCGTACATACCCGGGACCACAGAATCCGCATGAAGCTTGTCATCCAGCATTTTCAGGATATCATCAACAGAGCCTTCGATCTCATCCAGCAGTTCTGCACCCTTGAGTCCTGAAAAGCCGCGGAATACCATATCCTGTTTTTCGCCGTCAACGCCGATGGCTGCCGCCATTCCTTCTGCATAGGCATAGGTCTGCATGAGATCCTTTTTTTCAGAAAGGAAAAGCTTGCTCACATGAGCAAACTGGGCTGCGGCCCGGAACTCAATAACATATTTTCCTGCTGCTCCCGTATCGCTGATCTTTTTCAGTCGGCCCAGAATCTCCTCGGGAGAAACGCTCGTCGGATCCACACTGATCTCTCCAGTCATGGATTTCTCGATTTTCTCCTCATGGATCAGCGGAGCCTCCATCTTCTCAATTCCCAGTTCTTCCATCATATGAAGCTCTTTCTTCAGAGTCTCAGTGATGGTGGAAGCCAGTTTCTCAATATCTTCATATTCATTGAATGAATATTCCATATAGCAGCTGTTCTCATAGACACGGACTACAAAGCCGCGCTCATTGAAGTGATAATCTCCAACGCTGGTCTGCCGCTGTCCCACCAGATAGGTCGTACCCGTGACATCCGTACACAGCACACTGACATAGGCAAAGTCCTTTTTCAGAAGTTCAACGAGCTTCTGCATATCCGGTTTTACCGCTGTCAGGTATTCTGACATTTTCACCTGCATGCTTTCTTCCTCCTTATATTTACTGGCTCCATTTTAAAACTTTCTGCTCCCTGTGGCAAGTCCCGGAAATGAAAAAAGCCGCTGAATGTCTGGTTTCCCTTCCATTCAGCGGCATTTCACACAGTTGTGTATGAATTATTTGTAGTTTACGATCTTACCGAAGTCCGGTTTCAGAGCGGCTCCGCCTACCAGACCACCATCGATATCCGGCTGAGCGAAAAGCTCCGGAGCGGTAGCTGCGTTTACAGATCCACCGTACTGGATACGGATAGCTTCTGCGGTTGCCTCGTCATAGATCTCAGCGATGCATTTACGGATCTCGCCGCAAACTTCCTGAGCCTGCTCGGTGGTAGCGGTTTTTCCGGTTCCGATTGCCCAGATCGGCTCGTAAGCGATAACAGCTTCTTTTGCCTGATCAGCAGTCAGTCCCTGGAAACCGATCTTAACCTGCTGGCGGATGAAGTCCATAGTAACACCCTGCTCTCTCTGCTCAAGAGACTCGCCGCAGCACATGATCGGAGTCAGACCATGCTCGAAAGCTTTTTTCATCTTTTTGTTGATATCAGCATCGGTCTCACCAAAGTAACCGCGTCTCTCGGAATGGCCAAGGATGACATATTTCACACCGGCATCAACCAGCATGTTCGGAGAGATCTCTCCGGTGTATGCACCTTTCTCCTCGAAGTACATGTTCTCAGCGCCAACCTGGATGTTGCTGCCTTTGACAGCCTCAACAACCGGTACGATATCGATAGCCGGTACGCAGAATACTACGTCTGCATCCTCGGTAGCTACCAGCGGTTTCAAGGTCTCAACCAGAGCAACTGCCTCACTCGGAGTCATATTCATTTTCCAGTTGCCTGCGATAATTTTCTTTCTTGCCATGATTAATCGATCTCCTATCGAAATTCTTATGTTTTCAGGAGCCGGCAAAACCGGCTCCCATATTTTTAACTCAGTCTTTGTCGTTAGCAGCTGCTACGCCCGGAAGCTCTTTTCCTTCCAGGAACTCAAGGGAAGCGCCGCCGCCGGTGGAGATATGAGTCATCTTGTCGCCATATCCAAGGATATTTACTGCTGCTGCAGAATCACCGCCGCCGATGATGGTGGTAGCGTCTGTCTCAGCCAGTGCCTTGGCAACAGCCTCGGTACCATGTGCGAAGTTCGGCATCTCGAAGCAGCCCATCGGTCCGTTCCAAACAACGGTCTTAGCGTCTTTGACTGCATCTGCGAAGAGCTTCTCGGTCTCCGGTCCGATGTCCATTCCTTCCCAACCATCGGGGATCTCGCCGCGTTTTACAACCTGGATGTTGCAGTCGTTGGAGAAGCTGTCACCGATACGGTTATCAACCGGGAGAAGCAGTTTCACACCTTTCTCCTCAGCTTTTTTCAGCATGTTCAGAGCATACTCCATGTAATCATCCTCGCAGAGGGAAGTACCGATGTGGCCGCCCAGAGCTTTGGAGAAGGTATAGGACATACCACCGCCGATGATCAGAGTATCTACTTTGTCCAGAAGACGCTCGATAACAGAGATCTTGCTGGAAACCTTAGCGCCGCCCAGGATGGCAACGAAGGGTCTCTCCGGATTCTCTACGGCATTGCCGAGGAAATCGATCTCTTTCTGCATCAGATAACCTACAACGCAGGTATCTACGAACTTGGTAACGCCAACGTTGGAGCAGTGTGCTCTGTGAGCGGTACCGAATGCATCGTTTACAAATACATCACAAAGGGAAGCCAGCTCTTTGGAGAAGTTGTCCTCGTTCTTGGTCTCCTCTGCGCGATAACGGGTGTTCTCCAGAAGGATGACATCACCGTCTTTCATCTCAGCTACAGCAGCTTTTGCGTTCGGTCCTACAACTTCCGGATCAGCAGCGAATTTTACTTCCTGACCAAGAAGCTCGGTGAGACGTGCAGCTACCGGAGCCAGAGACAGCTCGGGTTTCGGCTCTCCCTTGGGTTTTCCAAGATGGGAGCAAAGGATTACTTTTCCGCCGTCAGCGATCAATTTTTTGATGGTCGGCAGAGCAGCTACCAGACGGTTCTCGTCTGTGATCTTTCCATCCTGAAGGGGAACGTTAAAGTCGCAGCGAACCAGGACACGTTTTCCTTTCACATTGATATCATCAACAGATTTTTTGTTAAGCATGGGAATACCCTCCTTAAAATAGATAAATAACGCGATTTCTTTGTTTTCTCGCGAAAAAGGGCCCGGTCCAAATCGACCGGACCCTTTATGAGCCTTACCTTACAGAATTATTTCTCCAGCAGTTTACCGAAGTATTTGATTGTTCTGCACATCTGGCTGGTGTAGGAGTTCTCATTGTCATACCAAGAAACTACCTGAACCTCAGTAGTACCATTCTCCAGCGGAAGAACCATGGTCTGAGTTGCATCGAACAGAGAACCGAATCTCATACCAACGATATCGCTGGATACGATCTCATCCTCGTTGTAACCGAAGGACTCGTTGGAAGCAGCCTTCATAGCAGCGTTGATCTGCTCTTTGGTTACATTTCCTTCAACAACAGCAGTCAGGATGGTGGTAGAACCGGTCGGGGTCGGTACACGCTGAGCAGAACCGATCAGTTTGCCGTTCAGTTCCGGGATAACCAGTCCGATTGCTTTTGCAGCGCCGGTGCTGTTCGGAACGATGTTGATAGCAGCTGCACGGGATCTTCTCAGATCGCCTTTTCTCTGCGGGCCATCCAGAGTCATCTGGTCACCGGTGTATGCATGAATGGTGCACATGATACCGGATTTGATAGCTGCCAGGTCGTTCAGAGCTTTTGCCATCGGAGCCAGGCAGTTGGTGGTGCAGGATGCTGCGGAGATGATGTTGTCATCTTTGGTCAGGGTCTCATGGTTTACATTGTAAACGATGGTCGGAAGGTCGTTACCAGCCGGAGCGGAAATAACAACTTTCTTAGCGCCTGCATCGATATGAGCCTGTGCTTTTGCTTTGGAGGTGTAGAATCCGGTACACTCCAGAACTACATCAACACCAATCTCTCCCCACGGAAGCTCTGCTGCGTTTGCTTTTGCATAAATTTTAATCTCTTTTCCATCAACAGTGATAGAGTCCTCACCAGCACTTACAGTGTCAGCCAGTGCGTATTTACCCTGAGTGGAATCGTATTTCAGTAAGTGAGCAAGCATTTTCGGGGAAGTAAGGTCGTTGATTGCTACAACCTCGAAGCCTTCAGCACCAAACATCTGTCTGAATGCAAGACGTCCAATACGTCCGAATCCATTAATCGCTACTTTTACTGCCATGATAATATTCCTCCTAAAAGTAATTTGATAGTTTCATGTAAATGCGTCTTCAATTCTCTTTCAGCAGATTGTTAAAGATACATCAACTTGCCCTTATTTTACCTAATTCATACGGAAAATTCAAGTCCCATTTCAAATTTTATTCTCTTTTTAGACTTTGGCTTTACTTTTGCTCTTTTTTTATATATCATGAAATTACCAAAAACTAAGAAAGAAGGCTTATTATGGCGGTTGATTTTCATATTCACTCCTCCTTTTCCGGGGATTCTGATGCCCCCATGGAGCAGATGATCCAGGAAGGGCTCAAGAAGGGGCTTCGGACCATGTGCTTCACGGAACACATGGATATGGACTATCCGGAGGAACCGGGAGTTTTTGAAGTGGATACCAGAAGTTATCACGAGAAATTCCTTCAGATGAAGGAAAAATACCAGGATCAGATCGAGCTTCTTTTCGGCATCGAGCTGGGCTTACAGCCTCACCTGGCTGGACGGCACCGGAAATATCTCTCGGAATGGCCCTTTGATTTCGTCATCGGCTCCTCCCATGTAGTCCACGGGAAGGACCCCTACTTTCCTGCTTTTTATGAGGGAAAAACGGAGTCGCAAGCCTATCTCGAATATTTCGAGAGCATCCTCGAAAATCTGGCTGTCTTTGACGAGATGGACGTCTACGGCCACATCGACTATGTGGTGCGCTACGGCCCCAATAAAAATCAACACTATACTTATGAGGCCTATCGAGAGGTTCTGGATGAGATTTTAAAGACCCTGATCCGGAAAGATGTGGGGCTGGAGCTCAACACCGCCGGTTATAAATACGGCCTTGGTCATCCCAATCCCACGGAAGCAATCTTAAAAAGATACATGGAACTCGGCGGCGAAATCCTCACCATCGGCTGTGACGGCCATGCTCCGGAGCAGCTGGCCTGGGATTTTGAGAAAATTCCGGCTCTCTTAAAGGAATGTGGTTTCCGCTATTATACG
The DNA here is from genome assembly GCF_020686945.1 of Fusicatenibacter faecihominis. Classification (NCBI taxonomy): domain Bacteria; kingdom Bacillati; phylum Bacillota; class Clostridia; order Lachnospirales; family Lachnospiraceae; genus Fusicatenibacter; species Fusicatenibacter faecihominis. The sequence continues at coordinate 8,474 of NZ_JAJEPR010000009.1, forward strand.
GTATTTGAGGAGCGGATGCCCGTTTTTTATCCGGTGGAAACCTTTTAAAAAGAAAAAGCCCTGCAGACAGCTGCCTGCGGGGCTTACTTTTTTAATATTCCTCTTCTTCGGCTTCTTCACCCTCGTGAATGTCTGACTTGGGTTTCTTCAAGCCTTCGATTTTGATACCGTGTTTCTCTGCATAGTCCCAGAGAGCCGCATGGATGGCTTCCTCTGCGAGAAGGGAGCAGTGAACCTTTACAGGAGGAAGTCCGTCCAGAGCCTCCATAACTGCTTTATTTGTTACCTGGAGAGCCTCCTGGATGCTCTTGCCCATTACCATCTCGGTTGCCATGCTGCTGGTAGCTACTGCTGCGCCGCAGCCAAAAGTCTTGAATTTGCAGTCTTTGATGATGCCGTTGTCATCAATATCCAGATAAATTCTCATGATATCGCCACATTTTGCGTTTCCCACGGTGCCTACGCCGCTGGCATTCTCGATCTCTCCTACGTTTCTGGGATGCTGGAAATGATCCATTACTTTTTCACTGTACATTTTCTATTCCTCCAAATGATCTTCTATTACTTCTGTTTCTTGATAAAATCTTCGTAAAGGGGAGACATGCTGCGGAGTTTGTCAATGATCTCTTTCAGAGATTCCACAACGTAGTCCATATCTTCTTTCGTGATCTCTTCGTTCAGGGTCAGACGCAGAGAACCGTGGGCGATCTCATGAGGCAGACCGATGGCCATCAGTACATGAGAGGGATCCAGGGAACCGGAAGTGCATGCAGATCCGCTGCTTCCGCAGATTCCTTTCATATCCAGCATGATCAGAAGGGACTCTCCCTCCAGGAACTGGAAGCTGAAGTTGGCGTTGTTCGGCAGTCTCCGGGTGCGGTCTCCGTTCAGACGGCAGTAGGGGATCTCTGTGAGCACGCGCTCGATGAGGTAGTCTCTGGTCTCTCTTTCTTTGGCTGTACGCTCTTCCATGCTGCTCATGGCACGCTCTACGGCTTTGCCAAGACCTACGATACCAGGAACATTCTCTGTACCGGCACGGCGCTTTCTCTCCTGTGCTCCGCCGTGAACAAAGCTTCTGATCTTCACACCTTTACGGATATAGAGGAAACCAATGCCTTTGGGGCCGTTTAATTTGTGGCCGCTGGCACTGAGCATATCAATGTGACAGACATCTACATTGATCGGAAGCTGTCCGAAAGCCTGCACAGCATCGGTGTGGAAAAGGATTCCATGCTCTTTTGCGATGGCGCCGATCTCTTCGATGGGCTGAATGGTTCCGATCTCGTTGTTGGCGAACATGACGGAAATCAGGATGGTATCCGGGCGAATAGCCTTCTCCAGCTCGTCGAGTTTTACAACACCATTCTCATCCACATCCAGGTAGGTGATCTCAAAACCGCGTTTCTCCAGATACTCGCAGGTATGAAGGATAGCGTGATGCTCGATCTTGCTTGTGATGATGTGTTTTCCTTTGGAAGCGTAGGCTTCAGCGGTAGCTTTTAAAGCCCAGTTATCGGACTCGGAACCGCCTGCGGTAAAATAGATCTCTTCCGGCTTTGCGCCAAGAGAATCTGCGATGGTTTTTCTGGCTGCGTCCACGGCCTGTTTGCTCTTTCCGGCGAACTCATAGACGCTGGAGGGGTTTCCGTAATACTCTGTAAAATAAGGAAGCATTGCCTCCACTACTTCCGGTGCGGTCTTCGTGGTAGCCGCATTATCAAGATAAATTAATTTCTTCATGATTTCTCACTCCTTGCACATGGCTCATTGGTTTTACCTGTCGTATGGATCTCTGTCGTCTTCTTCACACGTCTGCTCTCATTGATCAGATCGGAAAGTTTGATCTCATCCACGGTCTTCTGAATGCTGGCATTCATCCGCTCCCAGACGTATTTTGTCACACAGAACGAGGATTCTTCACAGCCGTTTGCCTGCTCTCCCGGGCACTCCACTGCTTTCAGGCTGCCCTCCAGAGCTCGTAAGATATCTCCCACGGAAACCTCTGCGGCAGGTCTCGCCAGACGGTATCCACCGGAAGCACCCCGGATGCTCGTCACCAGACCGGCTTTCTTAAGCTTTGCCATAAGCTGTTCCAGATATCCCTCGGAAATGTGCTGGCGCTCTGCTATACTGTTCAGGGAAACCGCTTCGTTTTCACTGTAGACAGCCAGATCGATCATAGCGCTCAAACCATAACGGCCCTTCGTTGACAACTTCATGGCATCTTCCCTCCGTCAGCATTTTCAATTCCAACTATTTTGCTAGGTTTTTCATTAAGAATATAGCACCACCGTTCCGTTCTGTCAAGTCCCCGCTTTGCATAAACTGAAAGAAAACGGATGGTTTCTCCATGGATCACAAAAAAACGGTCCTGCGGGGCGCTTTCCTTCTTACCGCCGCAGGTTTTTTAAGCCGGATTATGGGCTTCTTCTACAGGATATTCCTCTCGCGGATCATTGGTGCAGAGGGCCTGGGCCTTTACCAGATGATCTTTCCCATCCTGGCCCTCGCTCTGTCCGTCACCTCCGCAGGGCTCTCCACTGCCATTTCCCATCAGGTCTCCCGGAAAAATGCCCTCGGGGACAAAAGGGGCATCTGGAACATCTTTTTCGCCGGAGCCGCCTTTTCGCTTCTGCTCTCCTTTCTCGCGGCCGGACTCCTCAGAAGCTATGCCGGGGTTCTGGCGGAAGTTTTCTTAAAGGATGTCCGCTGTGAGGAGCTCTTGAAGTATCTGGCTCTCGCCATTCCTTTCGCCTCCCTTCACACTATCGTCACGGGCTGTTTCATCGGCAGAAAAAAGACAGGACTTCCGGCTCTCTCCCAGCTTTTCGAGCAGCTGGTCCGAATCCTCTCCTCCCTGCTGATCTGGCAGATCTTTCAGGAAAAGGGCTTTGCACCCACGCCCCTCATCGCCGTAGGCGGAATGCTGGCTTCTGAGATTCTCACCAGCCTTCTCACCCTGCTGCTTCTGCTTTTTCAGACTCCCGTCTTTGCGCCGCCTTCCTTATCTATTATGCGAAAAAGTCTGGAAAAGCTGACGGAGATCGCCCTGCCCATCAGCGGCAGCCGTTTTTTCTTAGGGATTTTTCAGAGTATGGAGGCGGTGCTGATCCCCCTGCGGCTTCGTTTCTTCGGCTACAGCCTTTCAGAGGCCTACAGTCATTATGGCATCCTGACTGGCATGGCTCTGCCTCTGGTGCTTTTTCCCTCGGCTGTCACCGGAGCGGTCTCTATGCTCCTGATTCCGGAGATTTCGGAGGCCGATACCTTAAATGACCGGCAGGCCATTCTCCGGACAGCCAGAAGCACCGTAGCGGGCTGTCTGTACTTAGGGATTTTCTGCACCGGAAGCTTTTTTCTCTTCGGAAAGGAACTTGGGCTTTTCCTTTTTCAGAGTGAGGAGGCCGGAAGCTATATCCGGATTCTGGGCTGGATCTGTCCTTTTCTCTATCTTGGAACCACACTTTCCAGTATTCTGAACAGCCTCGGAAAAACGACCGCTGTCTTTTTTCAGAATCTCCTGGGTATCCTGATCCGGATTCTCTTTGTCTGGTTCGGTATTCCACGGTTTGGAATCCTGGGGTGTTTGCTGGGAGTTCTCTTTTCACAGCTTACCGTGGCATTGTTGGCCCTTCGGACGGTTTTTGAGGCGGTGCCGGAGATGGAGTTTGATTTGAAGGATTTGTTGATGCCGTTACTTTTTCTGGGGTGGAGTCTTTGTCTGATTACGGTTGGGGATGGGATTATGAGTACATTCTTTCCGGCGCTTCTATCAGGAATCGAGCAAAGTCCGGTGTTACTTTTCCTTCGTGTCGGACTTTTTACAGCAGCTTACTCTTTCTTTACTTTATATTTTTTTCGAACACATGCTCAAGGACGTTCATAGCATCAGGTCTCAGACCCGCCCATTACAAAACGCAAATCCAGCCTATTGCAAACAAGTTTGCATAGTCTGTTTTTGTGTTTTGCTTATGCTCTGAACTGTTAAGTTTAAAATAAGAATTTTTCCCTTGTCAGAACTTTTTTTCTATGCGATGATAGTAAAAAAGGAAGAAAATTCTGGCAGGAGGATGATCATGAAACGCAGGATAAAAACAACGTTCTGTCTGCTGGCCGCGGCGATCTGCTTTCTGTTTCCCCTGAAGGGGCAGGCTGCAGACTCTTATGAATGGGTGATGGACTCAGTCAACGCGCGAATCCAGTATGTGAACACAACAACAGGCGAACCTCTGAAATCTCAGTTTAAAAAGATCAAAGGCTACATCTACTATTTTGACAAGAATGGCTACGCAGCCACCGGTTTTACCAAGATTGATGGCTTCTATTACTACTTTGACAGCACCGGCGCCATGCTGAGAAGCGAATGGCGGGCAGACCGCTACTTCCTCTACAATGGACGGATGGCTGTCAATCAGTATGTGAAGAGTGCAACCGGTTATACTTACGTTGGAAAAGACGGCACGCCAGTGGAGAATTATTCCAAGTCACGGCCAGCCAAATTCATTAAAGATTCTGTAGGTTTCCGTTACCGGAATCTGGACGGCACCTATTCCCGGAAGACCTGGCAATGCATCAAGGGTTCCTGGTATTATTTCTATTCCAGCGGCTATATGGCCCGTCGCACAAAGCTTGGCATGTATTATGTAGGCACTAACGGAAAAATGGTCACGAACCGATGGATCAAAATCGGAAACTACAAATACTATTACGGGGCAGACGGACGGATGACCAAAAAAGTACGGATCAAGTCCTCCTCCACCGGTTCCTCCGGCAATACCATTGTCGATATCAATTAAATCACGGCATAAAAAACTCCGGCAGCGGAAATCCGCTCCGGAGTTTTCTTATCTCTAATCTCTATTTTCCAGGCGCCAGCCAGTTGTACATCTCCTCGTACTTCGCTGCGGAAGCTTTCCAGGAGAAATCAGCCGCCATGGCACGGTCGATGATCTTGTTCCACTCTCTCCGTTTGTCATAGTAAACGGACATGGCATATTTAATGGTATAGAACATTTCATGTGCGTTGTAATTCGTGAAGCTGAAGCCTGTTCCCGTACCGTCGTATTCGTTATAAGGAATGACAGTATCCTTCAGACCGCCGGTCTCACGGACGATGGGAAGGGTTCCGTAGCGAAGACTCATGAGCTGGCTTAAGCCGCAGGGTTCAAAGAGGGACGGCATCAGGAAGGCATCGCAGGAGGCATAAATCTTGTGGGACATTGCCTCGGAATAGAAGATGTTCGCGGAGACTTTGCCCGGATATTTCCATGCGAAGTGACGGAACATATTCTCGTAACGCTCTTCTCCTGTTCCCAGAACCACCAGCTGAACATCCTGTTGACAGAGCTCATCCATCATGTAGGCGATGAGGTCAAAGCCCTTCTGGTCTGTCAGACGGGAAACCACGCCGATCATAAACTTCTTGTCGTCCTTCTCAAGACCCAGCTCTTCCTGAAGAGCCTGTTTGTTTTTCACCTTTTCCTTGCGGAAATTCTTGATGTTATAGTTTTTAGTAATAAAAGCATCCGTCTCCGGATTGTACTCATCGTAATCGATTCCGTTTACGATTCCGCGGAGGTCATTGGAACGGGCATTGAGAAGGCCGTCCAGATGCTCTCCGTAGAACGGTGTCTTGATCTCCTCCGCATAGGTAGCACTCACGGTAGTAATCGCATCTGCATAGACCAGTCCGCCCTTGAGATAGTTGGCATCTCCGTAGGCTTCCAGTTTATCCGGTGTGAAATAGTAAGCCGGAAGTCCTGTGATATTCCGCACCGTTTTCACATCCCAGACGCCCTGAAATTTCAGGTTATGTATGGTCATGACAGATTTGATCCCACGGTAAAACTCGTTGTCACTGAACTGATCTTTCAAGAAAACAGGAACCAGACCCGTCTGCCAGTCATGGCAGTGGATGATGTCAGGACGGAAGTCCACATCCGGCAGGATCGAGAGAGCTGCCTTTGAGAAAAATGCAAATTTTTCAATATCTTCGTAAATATTTCCGTAAGGTCTGGGACCTGCAAAATAAAACTCATTGTCGATAAAATAATACTGGATTCCTTCGTAATTCATTCCCAGTACGCCCACATACTGGCTTCTCCAGCCGAGATCCATATAAAAATGGGTAATGTACTCCAGTCTTGACTTATACTCTTCCTTCATGCACATATACTTGGGAAGAACCACTCTAACATCAAAATATTTTTTGTCAAAGCACTTGGGCAGAGAGCCGACCACATCCGCCAATCCTCCCGTTTTGATAAAGGGAACACACTCGGAAGCGATAAATAATACCTTTTTCATACAATTATCCTCCTGATACTGATAGTTCTTGCTATATAAAAGTATTATACCGCATTTTCCATAAAAAGCCAATAACTATCTGTTTTTATATTCTAGCCGGATTTTATCTGCAATAAGGGCAATGAACTCAGAATTGGTGGGTTTTCCTTTGCCTCCGCTGACGGTATAGCCGAAAAGTTCCTCGATCGTATCCATCTTTCCGCGGCTCCAGGCCACCTCAATCGCATGGCGGATGGCCCGCTCCACGCGGCTCGGTGTCGTCTGGTGCTTCTTAGCAATCGTAGGATATAGAATCTTCGTGATCGAATTGAGCATATCCATATCTCCCACCGACATGATGATGGCATCTCTCAGATACTGATAGCCCTTGATATGAGCGGGCACACCGATCTCATGAATGATCTCCGTCACATCCGTCTCCAGATTCCGCTCGATGTACTCAGCCTTGCTTTCGTAGGCATTAACCCGGCGAACCTCCTGGAAATTCTTCTCGCTGCGATTTTTTCTCACATGTTTGATACGGCTGATCACCATATCATTGTCAAAAGGTTTCAGAATATAGTAATTTGCACCCAGGGCAAAGGCATCCTCCGTGATCTTCTCCTGCCCCACAGCAGTGATCACGATAAAGGCAGGGCGTTTCTTCATATTTTTGTCTTCGTTCACCCGCTCCATCACCGTTAGTCCGTCCACTTTCGGCATAATAATATCCAGAAGGACCACATCCGGCTCTTTCGCCTTGATGATATCGTAAAGTTCTTCCCCGTTTCCGGCTTTTCCCACAACATTCAACTCCTCATCACTGCTCACGATCCGGTCCAGAAGCTCCACTATCCGCTCGTTATCGTCAGCAATGGCCACATTCAGCTTTTCCATCTGGTCTTTCCTCCAAATCCTTTTTCGTCTTTGCTCGATCAAAAACTATAAATATTATAGTAAGAGACGGCGAAAATCGCAACCAGAACTTGTCTCCCTTTCTCGTCAGGATTCGACAAATGAGCGTCAGATAAAGGCATTGGCCGTCATGGCAAAGACCGGCACCTTTTTCGCGTCGAAGCGCTCCAGCTTTTTCTGTTTTTCTTTCAGGCTTTCATAGCTTCCATGAGATGCCCCCCTGCAAATTGCTGGGTATGTTTTTCTTAATATTATACGATATTTGAAAAAAAGACTGTCAACAAAAACACTAAGCGGTTCTGTGTGATAGCATATTCTCAATAAAAATCCCGTACCCTCTCGCTGAATCCTGGACGAAGACGTGGGTGACGGCGCCGATGAGTTTTCCGTTCTGGAGTATGGGGCTGCCGGACATGCCCTGGATGATACCGCCGGTGAGGTTAAGGAGCTCCGGGTCGGTGACGGAGATCACCATGCTTTTGTTGGGATCGGAACCGGCTAGGTTGACTTTTTCAATCTGAATGGAGTAGGACCTGACGCTGCCGCCAACGGCTGAAAGAAGGACAGCGGGGCCGATGGTCACATCCTGCTTGTAGGCTGTCTCCACCAGTTCTCCCTGCTGAAAAATTCCCTGATCCTTTGTGATCCGACCGAAAATTCCCGAAGTGGTGTTCTTCTCGATGGTTCCCAGAACCTCAGAGGACTGATAGCGGATGATGCCGGTCATTTCCCCGGGACTTCCCTTGAGGCCTTTTACCACAGAGAGGATGTCCGTATGGTAGAGCGTCCCGCCGCTTAAATTCAGAAGAGTTCCCGTGTCCACATCACTGATGCCGTGGCCCAGGGCCCCATAGTTTCCGTTCTCATCCATGTAAGTCAGTGTTCCGATGCCCTGGGTGTCGTCCCTGACCCAGAGGCCGAGCTTGTAACTTCCTTTTTTGTCAAGGACAGGCTGAACCAGAAGCTCCGTGAGATTTCCGTCCCGCTCTACCTTCAGGACCACAGGCTCCCCAGCGGAAGCGCCCACCTCGCTGACCAGCTCTTCCTTTCTCGTCACCGCGGAGCCGTTGGCCGCCACAATGTAATCGCCGGAATGGAGAATATTTTCCGCCGGGTCAGAAAAGCTTCCGTCGGTCTTTTCCACGGCCCCGGTCCCCACCACAAGAATTCCACGGGTCTTCATGTAGATTCCCACCGGCGTCCCGCCAGCGTACACTCGGGTCCGTGGAATCACTGTCACATCCACATTTTTTATGGGAATCACGCCCAGGAGGCTATACCGGATCTTCACTTTTCCGGATGGGATATTGGAGGAAGGCTGGCTGTCCGCCTCCAGAAATTCCTCCTCCACAAAGGGAAGATGGATCAGTCCGCTGGTACTCTCTCCCTCCGCAACCAGATACTGATCCGGTATACTACCGGAAAGAAAAACAAAGGAAAGGGCAGAAATTCCTATCAGGAACGCCAGTGCAAAGAGCAGCCGGCGTTTTTTTCCGAATCGATTCACGATCTTCACATCCTTTCGTTTCATCTAAAAAAGGATGTACCGTAACGTACATCCCTTTTTAGTATGTGAAAATCCAATCGAGTCACACTAGTATTTTTTTGTACAAACTGCCAATTCTTTCATTTCACGGGCGCTCTGACGAACCGTCGCTGTGATCTCCGCCCCGCCGAGGATTCTTGCCAGTTCCTCGATGCTCTCCTCATCGGAAAGTCTGCGGATGAAGGTTTTCGCCTCCTGATCCACGATCTTTTTCTCGATGCAGAAATGCGTATCTGCCATGGAAGCGATCTGGGCCAGATGTGTGATGCAGATGACCTGACGGCTTCTGGCAATGACTGCCATTTTTTCCGAAACCTTCTGGGCGGTCCGGCCGCTGATACCCACGTCGATCTCATCGAAAATCATGGTTCCCACAGCGTCCTTATCCGCCAGAACGGTCTTGATGGCCAGCATCACACGGGAAAGTTCACCGCCGGAAGCCACTTTCTGAAGGGGCATCAGCGGCTGTCCCGGGTTCATGGAAATCAGAAAGCAGATCGTATCAAAGCCTTCGGGTCCCGGCGCGCTCTCCTGAAAATCAATGGCAAATTTTACATCCAAGAAATTCAGATCCTTAAGAACCGCCGTAATTTTCCCGGAGAGGAGCTCCGCCGCTTTTTTTCGGATGGCACTGACTTTGGCGCAGGCAGAAAGAAGTTCCGCCCGCTTTGTCTCCAGTTCCTTTTTCAGCCGCAGCCGGTAGGCCTCGTAGTGCTCCAGCTCTTCCAGCCGCTCTTCCTTTTCCTTCTTATAAGAAAGAACTTTTTCGATGCTGCCGCCATATTTCGCTTTCAGGTGATTCAGAAGATTCAGCCGTTCTTCCGTACGGTTAAAACTTTCCGCATCAAAAGAAATGCTCTCCTGATAGTCTGCCAGTTCCCGGTGAAAATCATTCAGAAGATTATCAATATCCGCCAGCTCACTGGTAATCATTTCCAGTTTTTCATCATAAGCCGAAGCGGAAGAAAGGCTCCGGTAGGCTCTCGATACCAGCTCCGCGGCCCCGCCAAAATCGGAACTCGTGAGATTTTCCGCCTCCGTGACCCCTTCCATGATCTTCTGGCTGTTCACCTGACGGCGGTAGGCCTGTTCCAGCTCTTCATCCTCCCCCGTTTTCAGGGCGGCTTCCTCGATCTCTCCCACCTCGAAGGCCAGAAAATCCATCTCTTTGGCTCTGGCCATTTCGGAAAGATCGGTCGCTTTTAATTTTTTCTCCAGGGAATCGTACTCCCGGTAGAGATTCCGTACCGTATTTATGGGCTCCAGAAGCTCCTCCCCGGCAAAGGCATCGAGAATCGCCAGATGATTCTTCTGATGAAGCAGCGCCTGGTGTTCGTGCTGACCGTGAATATCGATAAGGATCTCGGAAACCTGACGGACCAGAGACACCGGAACCGTCTCCCCGTTCACCTTGCTGACACTGCGGCCGTTTATCAGACGACGGCTGATGATAATCTGGTCGTCCTCCATCGGAATATCGAGCCTTTCCAGTGCTTTTCGCTGACGCTCATTGTCCACGGAAAAAACAAGCTCCGCCAGGGCAAAGGCGGCATCCTCCCGGGCAAAGCCTTTAAAGCCTGCCAGGCCCAGTGCCACATTAACAGAACCAATGATAATGGATTTTCCTGCGCCGGTTTCTCCGGTCAGGATATTGAGGCCCTCGGTGAGATCAATGTCAGCCTCGTCGATGAGGGCCATATTTTTTACATGAATATTTAAAAGCATAATTATTCGTTCGGCTCTCCCACGATTTTACGGATTTTCTCCATGACAAGAAGCGTATCGTCTACGCTCCGGTTGGCGCACATGATAGTGTCATCCCCCGCGATGCACCCTGCCACCTCTGGCCACTGCATGGCGTCGATGGAAGCAGCCACCGCCATGGCCATCCCGGATACGGTCTTTACCACCAGAATGTTCTGGGCCATATCCATGGATAGGAAACCGTCTTTGAGAATCCTTAAATATTTTTCGTTCATATTTCCTCTGGAAGCCTGCATGACCGCATATTTCTGCCGTCCGTCGTTCAGGGAGATCTTCGTCAGCTTCAGTTCCCGGATATCTCTCGACACAGTGGCCTGGGTCACACGGAAGCCTTCGCCGTTCAGAAGATCCGCCAGCTCTTCCTGTGTCTCCACATCGTTTCTGCTGATGAGATCAATAATTTTTGCATGTCTTGCAATTTTCATTTGCCGGTTCCTCCTACTGTCCATTCATTTTGGTCCGAAGGACCTCCAGAAAGCTGATCTGGTTAATCTTGATCAGCCGGGTCTTTTTCACCGCCTTTCGGATCACGACTTTGTCCGTGCAGGTAAGACGCGCAGAAGTATCTCCGTCAAAGGTCACTTCCGCGCCGTCGCCGCTTCTGCTATGACCCGGAAGCATTTCCACTGTGATCTCCGCGTCGTCCGGAAGAATGATACTGCGGGTGTTCAGCGTATGAGGCGCTACGGGAGTCATGAGAAGCAGAGAAGCTTCCGGCGAGACAATGGGGCCTCCCGCCGACAGGCTGTAGCCTGTGGAACCCGTAGGTGTGGAAACCACCATCGCGTCTGCACTGTAACGGTTTAGGTACTCTCCATTCACATAGATCTTAAAATCGATGATCCGAAGCTTGCCGTAGCGGCCAATGACGATATCGTTCAAAGCCAGATCTTCCATGACTTTTTTTCCCTGATGGTAAACCTCGCCATAGATCATCATGCGGCTGACAAGCTGATAATCCCCCGCCAGAAGCCGTTCGAGAGCCGGCTCGATGCCCCGGCGGTCCACCTCGGCAAGATATCCCAGCGTGCCCATATTGATGCCAAGGAGCGGGAGATCCCGCTCGGTCAGGTCCCTTGAGGCCTGCAGAAGGGTTCCGTCCCCACCAAGCACCAGCACACAGTCCACATCCTCCGGAATAACGGAAGCATCGGTGTACTTATAGCTGCCGCCACCCTCCGCCGGATTTTCCCGGATGGTACATTTTTTTCCCCGTTTTTCCAGATACTCTTTCACAAAACGGGTCGTCTGAAATTCCGGGTCCTTGTCTTTATTGGTTACGATATAAAAACTGTCCATATTTTTTACCGGTCCAGCGTCTTATGCGCTTCCTCCACCACTGCGGTTACATCCACCGGGAACTCGGTCTGAACAAAGCCCTCCGGCTGTTTTTTGATATGCAGAAGATACTCGATGTTTCCCTCCGGTCCCTTGATCGGGGAAAACTCCAGGTTCTTCACCTCGAAAGCGATACTTCCCGCGTAGGCGATGACCATGCGGATCACTTCCTCATGAACGGCCTTATCGCGGACAACGCCTTTCTTTCCGACTTTCTCCCGGCCGGCCTCAAACTGAGGTTTGATGAGGCAGACCACCTCGCCGTCCTCCGTCAGAAGATTTCGCACGAGGAGCAATACCTTGGTAAGAGAGATAAAGGAAACGTCGATGGAGGAAAATGCCACAGGCTCCTGAATATCCTCCGGTGTCACATAGCGGATGTTGGTCTTTTCCATGCAGACTACCCGCGGATCGTTTCGAAGCTTCCAGTCCAACTGGCCATGACCCACATCCACGGAGTAGACCTTCACAGCTCCGTTCTGGAGCATGCAGTCAGTGAAACCACCGGTGGAGGCTCCCACATCCATGCAGACCTTTCCTTCCAGAGTCACAGCAAAGTGGCTCATGGCTTTTTCCAGCTTCAGGCCCCCCCGGCTCACATATTTCAGTGTATTTCCCCGGACCTCGATCTTTGCCTCTTCCTTAAACATGCTTCCGGCCTTATCTTCCTTCTGGCCGTCCACATAGACCTGACCGGCCATGATGATGGCTTTCGCCTTCTCTCTCGATGTGGCGTAGCCCTGCTGCACCAGCAACATATCCAAACGTTCTTTCATGATTTCTTCCTTCCCCGGCGCTCATCGCTCCGGGTTCTGGCCCAGGGCTGCCGCCATTACTTTTTTCAGTATGATGGAGGCGCTGATGCCTGTCTCTTCCTTCAGGACCTCCACATTTCCGTGTTCGATATAATCATCCGGCAGAGAAATGTTCAGAAGAGAAGCCTCGCTTCCGATCTCATTTAAGTAATCCAGCACATGTTCTCCGAAACCGCCGCATTTTACATTTTCTTCCATCGTCACAAAAAGCCTGTGATCCTTCGCAAGCTCCCGGATCAGGTCTTTGTCGATGGGCTTTACAAACCGCGCGTTGACCAGCGTACAGGAGAAGCCTCTCTCCCGAAGCCCGTGGCGCACTTCCTCCGCGGTCTTCACCATGCTTCCCACAGCCAGAAGGACGATATCCTCCTCGTCGTAGATGACCTCGCTCTTTCCGAAAGCGATGGGTGCCCGAAACTCCTGCAGGCCGTCGTAGGCCTCGCCTCTGGGGTAACGAACGGCAATCGGGCCGTCATAGTTCACCGCAAATTTCATCATATCCGAAAGCTCCCATTTATTCTTGGGGGCCATGATGCACATGTTGGGAATCGTGGACAAAAACGAAAGGTCGAAAATTCCCTGATGGGTCTCTCCGTCGCTCCCCACAAGACCTGCCCGGTCAACGGCAAAGACCACATGCATGTTCTGGATACAGACGTCATGCAGGATCTGATCGTAGGCCCTCTGAAGGAAGGAGGAATAAATGGCCACCACCGGCTTTAAACCGGCCGCTGCAAGTCCCGCCGCAAAGGTCACTGCATGCTCCTCCGCGATGCCCACGTCGAAGAACCGGTCCGGGAAATTGCTATGGAACCGTTTCAGACCGGTGCCCACCTCCATGGCAGCCGTCACAGCCACCACCTTCGGATCGCGGTCTCCCATTTTCCTCATGATGGTGGAAAAAACATCGGTCCAGTTCGCCTTCACCCGCTTGTTCTTCGGAAGGCCGGTAGCGATATCAAAAGGCTCTGCACCGTGGAATCTGGCAGGATGGCGCTCTGCCGGAGCATAACCTTTTCCTTTCTTCGTGAAGACATGAAGGAGCACGGCTCCTTCGACCCTCTTGGCTTCTTCCAGCGCCCGCATCACCTGGCCGATGTTGTGACCGTCCACGGGGCCCAAATAGGTAAGACCCATATTTTCAAAAAGCATGCCCGGAATAAACAGCTGCTTGAGGCCGTTCTTTGTCTTCCGAATCCTGCTGACAATCTTCTCTCCGTAGACCGGGACGCGATTCAGGGAATCCGTCACCGCGGTCTTCAGGTTCAGATAACCCTCCGCCGTACGGAGACTGCCGAGATAATTTGACATGCCGCCCACGTTCTCGGAAATCGACATGTTGTTGTCGTTCAGAACGATGATAAAATTGCTCTTCAGGCGGGCGGCGTTATTCATGGCCTCGTAGGCCATTCCGCCGGTGAGGGAGCCGTCTCCGATGACGGAAATCACATAGTTATCCCCGCCTAAGATTTCCCTGGCCCGCACAAGACCGAGGCCTGCGGAAATCGAGGTGGAACTGTGGCCCGTATCAAAGGCATCGCAGTCGCTCTCTTTTCTCTTTGGGAAACCGCTCATGCCGCCGTATTTTCTTAAAGTATCAAAGCCTTCCCGCCTGCCGGTGAGAAGCTTATGGGTATAGGCCTGATGGCCCACATCCCAGACGATCTTGTCCTCCGGAAGGTTAAAAGTCAGATGGAGAGCCATCGTCAGCTCCACAACACCCAGATTGGATGCCAGATGACCGCCCGTATTGCTGATCTTCTCGATGAGAAATTCCCGGATCTCCTGAGCCAGGGCCGTGAGCTCCTCTCCTTTCAGCTTTTTGATGTCACCTGCCTGATTGATTTGTTCCAAATACATCCATTTTCACCTTCTTGTATTTTTTCCGTGTTATTTCTTTCGATCAATGAGGCTTTTCAGAAGCTCCATAAGAAACGGATTTTTCTCTTCCAGCGTGTCAAGCTCCTCGATGGCTTCATCGGACAGCCGTCTCACGTCTTCCCGGGCTTTCTCGATTCCTTCCAGGGTCACATAGGTGGTCTTGCGGTTCTCTTCGTCGCTGCCCACCGGTTTGCCCAGAGTTTCCGTGGTGCTCACAACGTCCAGAATATCGTCCTGAATCTGAAAAGCCAGTCCCACCTTGCCTGCCACCCGCTCAAGGAGGGCGATTTTCTCATCGGAGGCCCCGGCCAGAACAGCTCCGACCATCATGGAAGCCTCGATGAGGGCGCTGGTCTTTAAGCGATAGATGAAATCCAGTCTTTCTCGTTCCAGATTCTTCCCTTCATACTCCACATCCACGCACTGACCGCCCAACATTCCATAAATTCCCGTTTTTGCAGTCAAAATCCGGAAAGCCTTTCCGATGCGCTCATGCCCCGGCTCCAGGGCAAAAGCCCGGGCCGCTGTTTCATAGGCATAGTTTAAAAGAGCGTCGCCGGCCAGAATTGCCATGGCTTCGCCGTAAACCACATGGGTGGTCTTTTTGCCCCGGCGGTACTCATCGTTATCAAGAGCCGGCAGATCGTCGTGAATCAGGGAATGGGTGTGGATCATTTCCATGGCCGCCATAAAGGGGCGGATCACCTCGCCTGTTCCACCGAACATCCGGTAGGTCTCCGCCATCAATAAGGGACGAAGCCGTTTGCCGCCGGCTTTCATGCTGTAATTCATCGCCTCAAGGATCGTCTTCTGAAAACCTTCTTCCTCGGGCAGAAACTCATAGACCGTTTTTTCTGTTTCCTGTACTTTCTGTTTCAGCTCATCCTCAAAATTCATCTGCTTCTCCCTGATCGTTCAGTACCAGCATGGCTTTCTCCACCGTGTCGATCTTTTCTCCGGCAGCCTTCAAAAGCGCCATGCCTTCTTTGTATTTTTCAAAGGAATCCTCCAGGGAAATCTCCCGACTTTCCAGTGCCTCCAGAAGACCTTCCATCTCCCCGAAAATTTCCTCCAGTGTCTGTTCTTTCTGCTCTGCCATTTCTGTTCCCCTTACTCTTTTTCTTCCACACGGGCAGAAAGCCTGCCGTCCGCAAAATAAA
Source organism: Fusicatenibacter faecihominis (assembly GCF_020686945.1). Classification (NCBI taxonomy): domain Bacteria; kingdom Bacillati; phylum Bacillota; class Clostridia; order Lachnospirales; family Lachnospiraceae; genus Fusicatenibacter; species Fusicatenibacter faecihominis. The sequence goes on from NZ_JAJEPR010000009.1 coordinate 24,181, forward strand.
GCGTCAGCTTCTCTCCGACCTTCGCCTCTTTTGCTCCGGTGAGGCGCTTCCCGTCCTCCCCGGCCACATAGGCATAGCCCTGATTCAGCTTTTTGAGAGGCGAAGCCCCGTTCAACCGCTCGATATAAAAGGCCAGAGCCTGCCTGTTCTCCCGGATCTTTCCCTCCATCAGCTTTCGGAAAAGCTCGTCCAGATCCGCCAGGCGCTGCCTTTTCTCCAGGAGCTGCTGCCCCGGGCTTAAGCGCTCCAGTTTCCAGGAAAAAGTCTCAAGCTTCTCTCTTTTTTCCCGGACCTTGTCTTCCATCAGACGGTTCAGCCGGTCGTCAAAATCCCGGAGACTCTGAAGGATGCTCCCCAGATCCGCCACCGCCAGCTCTGCTGCCGCTGAAGGTGTCGGAGCCCGAAGATCCGCCACAAAATCCGAGATCGTCGTATCCGTCTCATGGCCCACGGCAGAGATCACCGGCGTCTCACAGGCAAAAATTGCCCGGGCCACTTTTTCCTCATTGAAAGCCCACAGATCCTCCATGGAACCGCCGCCCCGACCCACAATGATAACGTCCACACCGTACTTGTCCAGAACCTCGATTCCTTTTACGATACTGTCCACCGCTCCCTCGCCCTGAACCAGCGCCGGATAGAGAACCAGCTGGATGAAGGGATTCCGCCGCCTCGAGATATTCATGATATCCCGGATGGCCGCTCCCGTTGAGGCCGTCACAATCCCCAGCCTCTTCACAAAAGCCGGAATCGGCTTCTTATATGCGGGGTCAAACATGCCCATCTCGGAGAGTTCTTCCTTCAGCTGCTCGAAGCGCTCATAGAGAAGGCCGGCTCCCTCCCGGATGATCTCCGAGGCATAAAGCTGATAGCGGCCGTCCCGCTCGTAGACGCTGATGCTCCCCAAAACTGTCACAGACTGACCATTTTCCAGTTGAAAAGTCAGGCCCTTTCTGAAACTTAAAAACATCACGCAGGGCATGGTCCCAGTCTCATCCTTCAGCGAAAAATAAATATGGCCGGAGGGATGGTATTTGCAGTTGGAGACCTCTCCCCGGACATAAATCCTTTTCAGAAGGAAATCCTGGGTAAACATGTTTTTGATATAGTTATTTACCTGGCCGACGCTGTAGACGTTCTTCTGCTGTCTCACTGTCTGGCCAGTTTTCCGAGAATACCGTTGATAAAGGAGGCACTTTCGTTCTCGCCGAAGCTCTTGGCAAGCTCCACGGCCTCGTTGATGGCTACGCCGACGGGGATATCATCATCGTAAAGCATCTCGTAGACACCCAGGCGCAGGATGGAAAGATCGGATTTGCCGATTCGCTCCAGCTTCCAGCCCTTTGCTGCTCCTGCAATCTTCTCGTCGATCTCCGGAAGAACCGCGCAGATGTTCTCGTATTTCTCCTCGATATAAGCGTGATCCTTCTCGCTGATCTCCTTCTCCGGGAAATCTTCAAAGTAGGATTTCACCTGCTCCGCCATTTCCTCTTTGCTGTAAAATTCCACCATGAACAGAAGTTTAAAAATTTCTTCTCTCAGTTCTCGTCTCGTCATTCTTTTTTCCTCTCAGATGTTTTTATAGCCGAAAAGGGATGCCCGCCTGGGACATCCCTCCTCATTCAGGGAGCATTCCGCTCTCCCGGTCAATCGTGTTTCTCCATGCATACGCTTGCGATGGTCACATTCACGTCGGAAACGATAAGCCCTGTCATGTTCTCAATGGATGCTTTCACTTTTTCCTGAACCATACGGCTGGTCTTGGGAACGCTGTAACCATAATCGATATTGATCGCTACCTCTACAGCCACTTCTCCATTGTCCACGCTGACCTTGATTCCCTTGGAAAGTTTCTTCATTCCAAGCTTGCTGACCAGCTCGTTCGTAATATTTCCAGCCATGCTGGCAACGCCTTCCACCTCTGTGGCAGCGAGTCCGGCAATGATCGCAACTACCTCATCCGCAATCTGAACCTGTCCGATGGCTTCGTCAGACTGAATCGTATAACTGTTCTGATTTTCCTCTTTCATGCTCCAACCTCCTTACGGTTCCTGTAACGCGAAAATCTTCTTTTCTATTATAACAAACTTTGCCCGTTTTGCAAATAGAAATATGGAAACATTATCAGGAACGGCCAAATTCGGTGAGCTTCAGGCCCGGGTTCCGATCGAGAGTCATGCCCACGCTCCAGGGATTTACCCAGAGAAGCAGCGGTCTGCCCTTGAGATCCGTTACCTTCTTCATATCGGAGGTGCCTACCAGCTTGTCCAGATCGATCTCTTCGTTCTCGATCCAGCGGATGTGCTCGTAAGGCAGGTTCTCCAGGATGATATCTACGTTGTACTCATTTTTCAGGCGGTATTTCAGTACCTCAAACTGCAGGACGCCGACAACGCCCACGATGATCTCCTCCATTCCCGTATGGAACTCCTGGAAGATCTGAATCGCACCCTCCTGGGCAATCTGGTTGATTCCTTTTACAAACTGTTTTCTCTTCATGGTATCCACCTGACGGACACGGGCAAAATGCTCTGGAGCGAAGGTCGGGATACCCTCAAAGGCAAATTTCTTGCCGGGCATACAGATCGTGTCACCGATGGAGAACACGCCGGGATCGAACACGCCGATGATATCGCCGGCGTAAGCCTTGTCCACCACATGACGCTCCTGAGCCATCATCTGCTGAGGCTGGGAAAGACGCATCTTCCGGTCGCCCTGCACATGATAAACCTCCATATTGGCATCGAACTCGCCGGAACAGATCCGCATGAAAGCAATACGGTCGCGGTGAGCCTTGTTCATATTGGCCTGAATCTTGAACACAAAGGCAGAAAAATCTTCTTTGATCGGATCGATGACACCGATATCCGCTTTTCTCGGAAGAGGCGGAGTCGTCATGCTGAGGAAATGCTTCAGGAAAATTTCCACGCCGAAGTTGGTCAGAGCGGAACCGAAGAATACCGGAGTCAATTCTCCCTTGTCTACCAACTCCTGATCGAAATCGGCGCTGGCTCCGTCCAGAAGCTCGATCTCCTCCATGAGCTTATCCTTCTGGCCGTAATCCAGAATCTCGTCCAGTTCCGGGGAATCCAGAGGAATCTCTCTCATCTCACCCTCTTTGGTACCCTTCTCCGTATCGGAGAAAACGGTGATCTCCTTGCTTCCGCGCTCGTAAACACCTTTAAAATGCTTACCGGAACCGATGGGCCAGTTGATGGGGCAGGTGGCGATGCCAAGCTCCTTCTCGATCTCGTCCAGAAGATCGAAGGTATCGTTGGCGTCGCGGTCCAGTTTATTGATAAAGGTAAAAATCGGGATATGGCGCATGACACAGACTTTGAACAGTTTTCTGGTCTGGGCCTCGACACCCTTGGATGCGTCGATAACCATGACCGCAGAGTCTGCAGCCATCAGGGTACGGTAGGTATCCTCAGAGAAGTCCTGATGTCCCGGTGTATCCAGAATGTTGATGCAGTAGCCGTCGTAGTTGAACTGCAGTACGGAAGAGGTGACGGAAATGCCTCGCTCCTTCTCGATCTCCATCCAGTCGGAAACCGCATGCCGGGCTGTGGCTTTTCCTTTTACGGAACCGGCCAGATTGATGGCTCCTCCGTAGAGCAGGAATTTCTCGGTCAGTGTGGTCTTACCGGCATCCGGGTGGGAAATGATGGCAAAGGTACGCCTCTTTAAAATTTCATTTGTTTTATCAGCCAAAGCTTTTTCCTCCAAACAGGCAGCCCAAAAAAGGCTGCCCTGAATCTATCATTGTTTATCTTCTTATTTTTATACCTTCGCTATTTTACCAACGAAAAAGAGCTCTGTCAACGGGATTCTTTCTTTCCTCAGGAGAGTCTCGGGGTGATGATGATATTTTCCCCGGAAATGTTTGTCTTCCGCTTGACGATATCCTCGATCTGGGCCCGTTCCGCCTCGCTGATCTCCGCCTGGTTGATGACCACATCCGCCGTTCCGTCGGAAATGCTCACCACCGCATCCAGAAAGCCTTTGGAATCCAACAGAAGCTCTGCCGAGGCCTCCCGCTCCGCCGCATCCACCATGGCGTTCATGCTGTCCACCGCGTACTGTTTCTGGTCCTCGGAAATGCTGTTGTTGTTGATGACTTCCAGAAGGGTCTCTTTATTTTTGGCCCGAACCTGTTCTCTCGTAAGCTTCGCCTCCGCGGCAAAAGAACTTCCCGCAGTCACGCTGGTAAGTACGGCTTCCCCCGGAGTATCACCTGTTCCGGCGCCATCCCCTGTCTCCGCCTCCACTCCGTCGGAAGCGGCGCTGATTTCTCCTGTCTCTTCCACGCTTACATCTTCGTCAAGGCTTGGAATGTCGATGAGGGAGGTACTCACGGCCCCCTCATCAGCCGCTCCTTCCTGCACTTTTCCCAAGGTGGCCGTCTCCTTTCCAAACTCCATCCCGGAGTAATTGAGATACCCTGCCACGGCGACCATGACGGCCAGGGCGGTAACTACCACTTGATTCTTTTTCAGGCGACGTTTCAAAGACTGCTCCTCCTTAATCCATCTTCATTACTTTGATTTTATGCGCTTCAATACCGAATAATGCCTGGACAGCCTCTGTGATCTCACGGACTGTCACCGGGTCATCACCTCCTTCTGCTACCACCAGAACGCCGGAAACCTCCGGCTCCATGGTCTCGGAAACGTAGGGCTTTTCCTGGCCGGAACCATTCTTTTCATAGACCGTATTTTCCTCCTGGTCCCTGCTCTCGCTGCTGTCTTCGCGGGTGGTGCTGTCCTTCTCCACCAGACGTTTCCCGTCGGATTTCAAAGTCACCAGAACCTTCGTCTTCCCCACGCCGCTCACCCGGCTTAAGACCTTCTCCAGTCTCTCCGCCAGCTCTTCCGCCTGGCTCACGCTTTTCTCGTCTGCCGCCTCGGTCTGAAGAACAGGTGCTCTCTTTTCCTCCCCGGTTGGAAGGGAAATCACCAGCAAAAGGAGACCTGCCAGCAGAAAGACAGCCCACCGGTTCTTTCCGCCGGTCTTCAGCATTTCTTTCCATTTTTCCAGCTGCTCTTTCACCTTTACGCCTCCTTTACCGTGATCCGGATCTCTTCGCCTGCAAGTCCATAAATCCTTGAAAGCTCTTCCTGTATTTTCGCCGTTCCTTCGTCTTTCGATGAGAGGAGCACAAGGTCGATAGCTTCCGGCTCCCCCGTTTCCCCGTAGGAAACGCTTAGGGACAGGACGGAATAGCCAAGATTTTCCGGGACCTCCCGGATCTGCCTCTCGATCTCCCGGCGAAATGTTTCTTCCACCAGGGTGTTTTTCAGCTCCTCCATTCCTTCCATATGCATCCGAAGCTCACTGTATTCATTGCTTAAGGTCTGAAATTTCAAAAACTGCTCCAAAGACTCCGCCTGCCCCAGAAGAGAGGCCGCGGGCCGCAGAAGAAGCAGCACCAGAATGAGATTTCCAAAGAATTTCAGATATTTCCGGTAGCTCTCTTTTGGTGTCAGCTGAAGAAACACCTGAAAAAAGCACAGAAAACAGAGGATACTCCGTATCCAGGCCAGAACTTTGCTCATAAACCGCTCCTTTTACCGGGCAAAGGCCAGCGCCAGAGAAAGAAAAAACAGGATCCCTGTGAAAAGAAAGATCCGCAAAAGCAGTAAAATTCCCCGGCCCAGTCCGTCCACGCATTCCGTCAGCCGTTTGTCCGCCACCGGCTGGGCCACCGCCGCCAGAAGTCGATAGAGGCACCCTCCTGCCAGAAGCTTCACCATCGGCGTCAGACAGAGAATGGCCAGCACCAGAAGGCCGGCCGTTCCCACGCCGTTTCGGATCAGAAGAGCCGCTCCCAGCACCATCTCCGTCACATTGTTGAAAAGACCGCCCACCACAGGAATGCTCCCTCCGGATTTCTGAAGCACCGTACTTTTCAGGGCATCCACTGTCGGAAGGATCAGGCTCTGGAAGGCCTGAAGCCCCACCACGGCACCGGTGAGGGTCTTCAGGGCCCATTCCACGAAGCTTTTTAAGAGTCCTGCCATTTTGGACAGATAATCCTCGTCAAAAATATGATTCAGAAGCGTCAGAAGAAAATAAAACTGTGCCCCCGGGAAGAGGAAATACTTCACCGCCCACTGTAAAAAGGTCAGTGTGCCCAGCATCAGCTCCGAAAAGGCCGCCCCGCCCAGACTTTTTCCTGCCAGAACGGAAGCCAGCAGGCAGGAGGGCAAAAGAAGCTTCATAAAGACAAGAAGCTCGTCCACTGCCGTCTCCGCCACGCGGCTCATCGAATAAAAAGCCTGTACCAGAAAGGAGACCAGAATGAGATAAACGAGGTAAAAGCTCACCGCCGACACCTGACTTTTCTCAAAGATTCCTGCTACCCCTGAAAAAAACGCTGCCCCGGCAAGAAGGAGAAAAATCCCCAAAGCAGTCTTTTTCTGGTCGGCAATCTCCTTAAAAAAAGCGCTGAAAACCAGTTTTCTCATGGTCTCCTGAGACCAGGGCAGTTCCCCGAGGATCAGTTTTTTCACCGTCTCCGAAAAACTCAGGCCCGTCTCCTCCTGGTAGGTTTTCAGTGTTTCGTCCAGCTCGTTCAAGTTTAATTCTGAGAAAAAGGCGTTTTCCATTTCTGAAAGCACGGCCTCACTCTCCGTCTCCCCGGCAAGAACCGGTTTTTTCGGAAAAAAGCAGAAAAGCAGGCAGAAAATGACCCCCAGGATTCTCCTCATAACCCCTCCCTACAACAACATCTGGTCAATGGTTTCCATCAGTGCCGTAAGCACAGGAAAGCTTAAGGTCAGAAGAGAAATCTTCCCGAAAAATTCCACCTGCCCCGCGATGGCGGAATAGCCCGCATCCCGGCATAGATTCGCCGTGAAATCCGCGAGATATGTGACGCCGATCATTTTCAGCAGAATCTTCAAGCAGGCATCGTCCACGGGAACCGCCCCCTGAATCTCCTGCATCAGATCCGAGAGAAAGCTTAACCGGTTCACCGCATAGAAAAAGATCAGCACGCAGGCCGCCATACTGACAAAAACAGAAAAGCCGGGGTTCAGTTCTTTCATCATGAGCCCCAGCAGCACACCGGTCAGACCAAGGACCGCCACTTTTGTCATTCTATCCGCCTCCTACAGGGAAAAAAGCTCTTTTACGCTGACAAACAGTTCGTTGATATAGGGGATCACCCAGAAAAGCACCAGAAGAAGTCCCGCAAGACTTGTGAGAAAGGCTTCCTCCTCTCTCCCGCTGTGTTTCAGGACCTGGGTGAGCACGGACACCAGAATCCCCACCGCCGCAATCTTAAAGAGCAGGTTCACGCTCATGGTCCCACCTCCTCTATATCAGAAAAACCACCAGAAAAAGACCGGCGAGAGCCCCGAGATAACGGTAGACCTTCGCCTTCCCCCGGTAATCCGCCGCCGCTTTTTTGATGAGTTCCTCCAGATTTTCCTCGAATAATTTCAGAGTTTCAAGCTGAACAGAAAGATCTGGATAGCCCAGGTCTTTTCCCAGATCCAGAAGAAAGCTCCGGTCTTCCGGCGTCAGGGAACTTTCCTTCAAAAGCTTCATCTGCCTGGAAAAAGCGGTCTCCGGCAGTTTCCTGCCTTCTCCGGTAAGCTCCTCCGCCACCTTTTGAAAAAAAGTTCCAAAGGGATCTTCCGCCTTTCTGCCGATCTTGCGGAAGGCCTCCGGAAGAGGCGTCTTCGCGCAGCGGATCTCACCGGAGAGCAAAAGCAGAAGTTTTTTCAGCTCCCGTAGAAGTTCCAGCCTCTTTTTTAAGCCTCGACTTTTCCCTATCCCCAGAGAAAAACAGCCGGAAAACAGTAGAAAAAGCCCGGCCGCCTTCAGCATAGGCGGGTCCCCCGCTCGTCGAAAATTCCTTTCAGGCTCCCCACTGCATCCCGGTTACCCAGAAGCACATAGCGCTGGAAAATCTTCTCCGTGAGAAAGCGTTTAAGAAGGGGCTTTTTCTCGATATCCTCGATGGAATTTCCATGGACCGTGGCCAGAATCCGGCAGCCGCAGTTCAAGACCGCCTCGATGGCCCGGATGTCTTCATAGTCGCCGATCTCATCCACGGCGATGACCCTGGGCGACATCGAGCGGATGAGCATCATCATTCCGGCAGCTTTCGGGCAGCAGTCCAGCACATCCGTACGGATTCCCAGATCATTCTGGGGCACACCGAGGTAGGAACCGCCGATCTCCGAGCGCTCATCCACCACCCCCACGGTCTGGCCCTCACACCAGGCGCTTCCATTGGACACCTGGCGGATCAGGTCCCGAAGAAGGGTCGTCTTTCCGCAGCCCGGTGGGGAGATGATCATGCAGTGGCAGAGCTCCCCGTTCTCAAAAACGTAAGGCATGATCTGATCCGCACAGCCTTTCCGCTCATGGGAAAGCCGGACATTCACGAAGGAAATGTAGCGGACGCTCGAAATCCGGTTTCCATCCATAATGATCTTCCCCGCTACGCCGATGCGATGACCACCCCGAACCGTGAGATAGCCCTGTTTGAGCTCTTCCTCATAAGCATACATCGAATAATTGGCGATGTATTCCATGGTCTCCATGAGTTCTTTTTTGTCTACCAGGAAGCCTTCAGACTCCTCCTCGGAAAGTTTCCCGTCTTCTGTCACAAAATATTCTCTGGTCCCGTAGCGGATCAAAAGCGGTTTCTCCGCCCGCAGCCGGATCTCCTGCACTTCTTCATAATACACAGGCAACCGGGCTAATAATTCCCTGATCTTCTCAGAGAACAGGTCCATCAGTTCTTCTCTGTTCATACGCCACCTCCACACCCTTATAGGTATATATGAGGCTGTCCGCTTTTTCATTCCGGATTTTATTTGTTTAGAATAAAAAATCCCGGAATAGAAAAGCAGGCAGAAGGGAGTTGGGAAATTTCTGCTGTTTCCGGGACCAGGAGTAGAGAAATTATATTTACAGACAAAACGAAGGGGATATGATTTCTTATTCAGATCATATCCCCTTCTAATGAAACGTTTCCATTGGACTATACCTCAATTTCTTACTTGTTCTTTTGTCCTGTCATCCATCTGAACTGGTTTTAAAAATTCAGGGATGAAAAATTAGTTCTTCGGTGGTCCGTACCTTCCTTTCCTTCGTATTCCTGTATCGAGCTATTCGCTTTCCTTTTCACTGGAGGTTGAATAGTGGATTAGGTTCGTTTTTGAGTTTGACTCTTTCGATCATTTTTTAGAGTTTTTTGTTTGTTTTTCTTTTTATCTGTTGTTGATGTTATTATAATCCATGGTCGATCTTTTGTCAAGAGATTCTTGAAAGAAAAATTGATTTTTTTATAATTTTATTTTTGAATTGTTGAATTGTATGAATATTTTTATGGTTCTGCTTTGTGGAAAGCGTAAGGAAAACCTACGAGGGGGGGCCAGTTCCGAATCAGAGAGCCCGCCGTCCTCCTCGTAAACTCCCCCTTCTGGGCCAGCTTAGAAAATATGGGGCTTACGTCAGACTACTATTGAGTGAAATGGAATAGCAGAATGAACGGGCGTCAGACTGGGAGGTGGTGAAATAAAATATGGGTTGACCCTAAAAGAAAAAAGTCAAATGCAGTCATGACTACAAAACCTAAAAATCTCAAATCAGTCAACCAGATAAGATTTCAAACTTTGTATAATCAAAAAAGGCCCACGTCACACACTCTCAGTCTGACGTAAGCCTCTCATTTTCTCAATATATTACACAATATCCCATCATTTCACGCAGTCCCAGTATGACGTAAGCCCCATATTTTCTAAGCGGGCCCATAGGGGAGCTCGAGGGGAGGGCGGGCTCGCGACTCCGAGCCGTCCCCTCGAATCCTCTTTTCCTACCGCTTTTCAAAAGCGAACCGGCTCATCATTCCGTAATGATCGTTCCAGTTTTGCCGGCAAGCGCATCCATCGCATGCGCCAAATCCGTAATCACGGCTTTGCGCCCGCTTCCTTTCTTCTCTTCGATGAAGTCCACAGCAGCCTGCACTTTCGGCAGTTTAGACGCCTTCGGGAACTCATTATCCGCGATCATCTTTTTCACTTCATCTACGGTAACTTCATGAAGTGCCACTGCCTTCTCGGTCTCATAATTCAACCACAGATTCTCATCTTTCGTGAGGATCAGTAGAATATCCGCGTCCACCATCTCGGCGAGGCGTCCGCTGGCATAATCTTTCTCAATAATGGCGCTGGCGCCTTTGAGCTCCATGCCCTGTTTCAGGACAGGGATTCCGCCGCCGCCTGCTGCGATGACCACCTGGTCTGCATCCAGAAGAGCACGGATTGCCTGGATCTCAACGATCTCCTTAGGTTTCGGAGCTGCCACAATACGACGGAAGCCTTTACCCGGCTCCTCGATGCAGTAGTTTCCTTTCTTCTCCTCCGCATCTGCTTCCTCAGCAGTCATATAACGGCCAATGACTTTGATCGGATGATAGAAAGCCTCGTCATAGGGATCTACCGTCACCTGGGTCAGAACGGTGCATGCACCTTTATAGATGCCTCTTTTCAGAAGAGCAGTCTGCAGCGCATTCTGAAGGTCATATCCGATATAGCCCTGGCTCATCGCAGAGCAGACGGACATGGGCGCCTCTGTATAGTCCGGATGTTTCTTGCCAAACTCGTTCATAGCTGTGTGGATCATACCTACCTGCGGCGCGTTGCTGTGGCATACGGCCAGCTGATAGCCTTCCTCCACGATATCTGCCAGAACTTCTGCGGAACGTTTTACCGCACTCTTCTGCTCCGGCAGGGTGGTACCCAGTGCTTTGTGGCCCAAAGCCACCACAATTCTTTTCTTCATACAAAATCCCTCACAATCTGTCGTATTCTGTATCCAAATCCCCTCGGAATCTTCATCCCGAAAGATATTTTGGGGCAATATAACTTATTTCTAAGTATACCCGATGTAACAACCGCCTGCAAGAAAAATTTTCTATTTTCCCTGAAAATCGGGCGTCCCTTCCAGATCATAGGGCGTTACCTGATATACATAGTAGTTCAGCCAGTTGGTATAAAGATTGTTTGCATGGGAGCGCCACATGAGAAGCGGCCGGTTATTAGGGTCGTCATTCTCATAATAATTCTTCGGAATCTCGATGGGAAGACCTTTATTCTTGTCTCTCCAGTACTCCGTATCCAGCGTTACCCGGTCGTATTCCGGATGCCCCATGACAAAGATCTGGCGGCCATCCAATGTCATACAGAGGAAAACTCCTGCCTCGTCGGATTCTGCCAGAACCATGAGTTTGTCACAGTTATGAATATCCTCGGCAGCCACCTCCGTATGGCGGGAATGAGGCGCCAGGAAAAGATCGTCAAACCCTCTGACCAACGGAATCTTCCGATTGGACACGCGATGCCAGAAAAGGCCGAACATTTTTTCCTTCAACATCCGCTTTTTCAGTCCAAAATGATGGTAAAGCCCGGCCTGGGCTCCCCAGCAGAGATGCAGTGTGGAGGTCACATGTTTTTTGCTCCAGTCCATGACCTCCACCAGCTCCTCCCAGTAATCCACTTCCTCAAACTCCATCTGCTCCACCGGCGCTCCGGTGATGATAAGCCCATCATAGTAATGGCTCTTAATCTCGTCAAAGGTCACATAAAATTTGTTCAGATGGCTGGTCGAAGTATTCTTCGCCTCGTGGCTGCTGACCCGGACAAAGGTCACATCCACCTGCAGCGGAGTATTGGAAAGGGAACGGAGAAGCTGAAGCTCCGTATCCTCTTTTAAAGGCATCAGATTCAGAATCGCAATCTGAATCGGACGGATATCCTGATGGCTCGCCCTGCCCTCTTCCATAACGAAAATATTCTCCCGCTCCAGGATCTCTTTTGCGGGCAGATCGCTCTGTGTTCTAATAGGCATATTTTTTCACCTGCTCATTTTCTAATCAGTATTGTTTTATTAAGTATATCATACCCCTGGCTTTCCCTGAAAGAGCAGAATCTTGATACACTTGTGCGTATAATGCGGACATAGGAAAAATCCCCCGCTTTCTGTCAAAAAGCAGGGGAAAGCTTTACATCAAAGGCGCCAGAATCCGCAGGACTCTTCCCGCCATCCGGTCGAAAAATTTCTGCCGTTTATAATCCGAAGGCAGCACTTCCTGACACTTGGCAAAAGTCTCCTGGAAATCTTCCTCTATGCTTGGAATCTCCTCATTCTGATAGAGATAAACCGCACACTCAAAATGGAGATAGAGGCTCCGGTAATCCAGATTGATCGTACCCACCACCGCTTTTTCGTCGTCGGAGGTGAAGACCTTGGCATGAACGAAGCCCGGCGTATATTCATAAATCTTCACACCCGCATCCAGAAGCTCGTTATAGTATGTCTTTGCCAGAACAAAAGCATACCATTTATCTGGAATATGAGGCATGATGATCTTCACATCCACTCCTCTTTTTGCCGCATAGGTCAGGGCTGTAATCATCTCATTGCTGAGAATCAGGTAGGGCGTCATGATATGTACATAATCCTTGGCTGTATAAAGGATATCCATATACACCTGTTCACCCACCGCCTCATTGTCCAGAGGACTGTCCCCGTAAGGCATGATGAAACCGTCTCCCGGTTCGCTCTCCTTATCCGGCACAATATCCAGATATTTTTCAAAAAGTTCCAGAGGCATATTGCGAAGGTTCTTGTCCACGCTCCACATCTCCAGAAACATGATGGTAAAGCTTCTGACTGCCTCGCCCGTGATCATAATGGCTGTATCCTTCCAATGACCGAAGCGCTCTTTCCGGTTGATATATTCATCTGCCAGATTGATGCCGCCGGTGAAAGCAACCTTTCCGTCGATCACCACAATTTTTCTGTGGTCCCGGTTATTCTGGCGGGTGGAAAGAGCCGGCACAATGGGTGCAAACATATGGCACTGGATGCCGTAGCTCTCCAGCTCCTGAGGATAATGGTAAGGCAACAGGGACAGACAACACATGCCGTCATAGAGGAAACGGACTTCCACGCCCTCTTTCACCTTTGCTTTTAAGATCTCCAGAACACTCTCCCACATGTAGCCTTCCGCCACAATGAAATATTCCATGAAAATGAATTTTTCCGCTTTCCGAAGCTGAATCAGCAGCTCCTCAAATTTCGCCTCACCGGAGGGAAAGTATTTTGCGGAAGTATCCTTATACACGGAAAAACCGCCGAAATGATTGACATAGCGGGCCAGATGAGCCACCTGATCGTTGGTCTCCTCCAGTTCCTCCAAAACCTCTTTGTCCTGTTTCCAATATTTTTTACTGTAGGCATGCATGCTCTGGAGCCGCTTGTTGATCCATTTTGTAGCCGGCTGAGTTTCCACAAAAAGATATAAAAGGCTTCCAAAGATGGGCAAGGCCAGTATCACGATGGTCCAGGCCAGCTTAAAAGCCGGATTACTGCGTTCGTTAGCCACATAGATAACTTCCAGAACGCCCAGCACCGTCACAACACCGTTGACAAAATACCACTTTGATGCCAGCCAGTAATAGCCCCAGACCATGAAAATCAGCTGCAGAAACAAAGAAAAGAATACCAGGAAGGTTCTTCCGAAAATCACGGAGGAAATTCCTTTTTTTCCTTTTTGAACGGTCTGGCTGTTTTCTATTTTTTTAACGAGTTCTTTTCGCTTTATTCCCTCCGTGTTTTTTGTTTCTTCAGTTTTCTTCATTCACGTCACCTGCAATTTTCAAAAAATCATCTTCTGTAAGGATCGGGATTCCAAGCTCCTTTGCTTTCTTATTTTTGGAAGAACCGGAAGTGGAATCGTTGTTGATGAGATAATCGGTCTTCGAGGTCACAGAACCGGTCACCTTTCCGCCCCGCTCTTCGATATAGGCTTTCATTTCATTCCTGTTGACAAAATGCGTCACACTGCCCGTGATAACGAAAGTCTTTCCCGCCAGCACCTGCTCTGTATTTTCCACCTGCACTTCTTCCAGATGAACCTCCGAGAGAAGATGCGAAAAGGCTTCCAGCATCTTTTTATCCTGGAAATAGGCGATAATACCTTTTGCCAGAATCTCTCCGATGCCGTCAACGGCTGTCAGCTCTTCCAGCGTGCTGTTTTTCAGCTTTTCCCAGTCCCAGGAAAAAGCCCGGCAGAGCATTTTCGCATTGGCAAGACCGATCCCCGGAATTCCCAGGCTGTAGATCAGCCGTACCAGCGTGGTATTTCTGGCCGTCTCGATATTTTTCAGAAGATTTTCACAGGATTTCTCTCCGAAGCCTTCCAGCTCCTGAATGTTCTCCCGATGTTCCTTCAACTTGAAAATATCCGCAAATTCATGGATAAAGCCCATGCCAATGAATTTTTCCAGAGTTGCCTCCGAGAGACCTTCGATATTCATAGCGTCCCGGCTCACAAACAGTGTGAAAGATTTGATCTTTTTCGCCTGACATTCCGGATTCGTACAGTTCAGAGTTTCAATGCCGTTGGCAGAACGGATCTCTGTAACACCGCCGCAGACCGGACAGACAGAAGGAATTTCCAGCTTGCTGCTTCTCGTCAGGTTCTCTTCGATCTGAGGGATGATCATATTAGCCTTGTAGACACGAATCACATCACCGATGCCGAGTTCCAGGCCTTTCAGGATACTTAAGTTATGAACGCTGGCCCTGCTCACCGTGGTTCCCTCAAGCTCCACCGGTTCAAAAATCGCCACGGGATTGATGAGTCCCGTACGCGATGGGCTCCATTCGATTTCCAGCAGGTGGGTCTCCTTTATCTCATCCTCCCATTTGAAAGCAAAGGAATCTCTCGGAAATTTCGCTGTCGTTCCGAGGGATCTTCCGTAGGCAATATCGTCATAGAGAACCACCAGGCCATCGGAAGGAATATCAAAATGGTGAATCTTCTCTGCAAAATAGTGAACTGCCTCTTCTACAGTCTCCCCGGTAACTTCCCGGTGCTCTACCACCTGAAAGCCCTGTTTCTCCAGCCAGGCAAACTCACAGGCGTGGGAATTTTGAAAATCCACCCCATCGGCTTTCACCAGCGAAAAAGCAAAAAACTGAACGTGTCTTCCCGCCGTCACCGCACTGTTCAGCTGACGCACGGAACCGCTGCAGAGATTTCGAGGATTCTTGTATTTCGCATCCACATCCTCGATTTCTTCGTTGATCTTCTCAAAATCACTGTAGGAAATCACCGCCTCGCCCCGGAGGATCAGCTCACCCTGATAGGCGATCTTAAGCGGAATGTTGGAAAATACCCGGGCGTTGGGAGTGATAACCTCGCCCACCTCGCCGTTTCCTCTGGTAACAGCCTTGCTGAGTTCTCCATTCTGGTAGGTGAGTACGATAGTCAGACCGTCCAGCTTCCAGGACATCAGCGCTTTGTGCTCACCCACGAAGGTTTTTAAAACCTCTACATCCTTGGTTTTATCCAGAGAAAGCATCGGTCGTTCGTGGCGCTCTTTAGGAAGCTCCTCCTGAGATTCATATCCGACATTCTGAGTCGGGCTTCCAGACAATACGATGCCGGTTTCTGCTTCCAGCCCTGCCAGTTCATCGTACAGCTTATCGTATTCAAAGTTGCTCATTATCTCCCGGTCTTCCTGGTAGTAGGCTTTCGACGCTTCCCGAAGCCGCTCCACCAGTTCTCTCATTCGCTGTCTTTTTTCTTCCATTCTTCTCTCCTGCCTCTGTTTTCTCTCACTGGCTGATTGCTTGATCCCTGAATCCTGCGGTAAAGCTCTTCCTGCTCTTCCCGGCTGATCTCCCGGTAACTTCCCGTGGGCAGATCCCCGAGCATGATATTCATAATACGGATCCTTTTCAGTTTTACAACCTGATAGCCAAAATATTCACACATTCTGCGGATCTGACGGTTCAGTCCCTGGGTCAGGATGATCCGGAAGGTCCGTTCTCCTGTCTTTTCCACCTTGCAGGGTCTTGTCTGCTGCTCCTGCACCGGGATGCCGCCTTTTGCCATTTCGCTCAGGAAAGCTTCCGTCACCGGTCGGTTCACCCGGACCAGATACTCTTTCTCGTGATAATTTCCGGCCCGCATCATTTTATTCAGGATCTCCCCGTTATTCGTCATCAGAAGCAGACCTTCCGAATCCTTATCCAGCCGTCCCATATAAAAGACCCTTTTCGGATAGTGAATCAGCTCTTCTACGGTCTGATCTCCCCAACGTTTATCAGTGGTACACACTACGCCCCGGGGTTTATTTACTGCTAGAAGTACCATCTCTTCCTCTTTGGAAATGCTTTTTCCGTCCACCAGAATCTCCTGATTATCAGAAACCTTCTGACCGGGCACTGCTGTTTTTCCATCCACCTGGACACGCCCGGCCTCAATCAGCCGGTCTGCTTCTCTTCTGGAGCAAAGACCGGCTTCACTGATGTATTTATTCAGTCTCACCAGCTGGCCTTTTTCTCTCTTTTCAAATTCCTGCGCCAAACGGCTCTTTCCCTGTTCCATCTGTTCTCCTTCGATTTTGGAAAAAAACGCCGTGCAAAAACCTGCACGGCGTTCTATCATTCTTTACTGCTGGTCGGCATCTGCCTGAAGATACTCACTCAGTACATAGCCTTCTACCACGGTTCCAGCTCCGTCATCAAAGCGGATCTTTGACCAGCCATTGTCCAGAACCTGCAATCTGGTTACTGTCTGTCCGGGAACCAGAACTCCAATCTGATCAGAATCCTGTCTGGAATCTGCACGGACATTCAGATTGCCTGTAACGGTCACAGAAGTGCTGATATCCGCATCCACAGAACCGGCATTGGGAATGTCAACCTCCGTCTCCGGCTGTTTCATTTTGTCGATCATCTCCTGCAGGTCGCTGTTGGACTCCAGGACTGCTTTATACTCGCTGTTGATCTTTGAAATCAGCTCCTGCACATCACTGTCATTCTTGGCCTGTTCCATAAAATCGGACACCTGCTGGTCAGAATTGGGATTTACCACATAGAGACTTCCGTCTTCTTTTGTCGCCAGATAGAGATTTCCAAGACTGGGAACCAGCTGATCGATGTTCGGCAGCTTGGCTTCATAATAAACATAAACGTTATAAGAACTGTCGGTAAGACCCGGCTTATAGTAAATAGCGATATTATTGTAGCTCTCAATGGGATTGGAATTGATCTTATCCCTGTCGGTATCTCCTACCACATCTCCAAGATTCTGAAGCGTATCAAAATCCTTCGCTGCCACTGCTGTGTAATACTGAGTCACTGCTTCCTGGATTGCTGCATTGTCTGTCTGAAGCGGATTCGCTGCCTCTGTAGCTGCTGCCGTCTCCGTCTCTGTCTCAGATCCTGCTGCTGTCTCTGATGCCGGCGCCTCTGTCACAGCCTCCGTCTGTTTGATATCACTGTCGCCTCCCAGACGGTCTGTCACAAATCTCACTGCAAAAAACGCAATCACAAGAACGATGATGATCGCCAGCCCCAGCAAGATGTATCTCAGATTATCTGAAAGCCATTCTCTAAAGTCATCCACTGTACATACCTCCATTCGGTGTTGTTTCTCAGAAATACCGGCTTCACTCTCTGCCGCCGACAAACTCCTGTACCTCAGGTTCTCTCCTATGCTCGCGGAAATCAGATATCTCCATGCAAGCATGGCTCATTGTTCGCGGAAATAAATTTACATATACAAAAAAGCACACCCGGAGGGATTCGAACCCCCGACACGCGGTACCGGAAACCGCTGCTCTATCCCCTGAGCTACGAGTGCGCGTACAGCTATGCAAGTTCTTTCCCTGCATACATTGTTGATCTGCCCGGATCTTTTCTCTTCCGGCTCAACAACGATGCTATCATACCACACCTTTTGGAAAATGTCAAATTTTTATGTGAAATTTCTTCGATTTTATTCAAAACAGCCGGAAAGCCCGCTATTTCAGCAGATAGAAAGACTGTGCTTCTTCCTGTCGTAATGATAAACGCTCTCCGAGAGAATCTCCTCCGGCTCCACCTGGGTATGATTGACCTCATGAACCATGGTGCGGAGCTCTTTCTCGCTGCCTGCCACATGATCCGGAACAAGAATCACCTCATGGACGCTGCTGGGCAGCACATAGAAATCGTCTTCCAACCTGACTCCGGCATCACTTAAAACCCGGTCATAGAGAAGGCCTGCCGCCCCGAAAACCCGCTTCTGATTGGAGAGCACATACATAGGGATTTCTTTTAAAAGCTTTTTCTCCTCCGGTTCCACCATATCCTCGATGAGCTCTTCCATACTTTTCAGCTCGAAGGGTCTTAAACGAAAGGTATTTTCCCTCGCATATTCATAGAGAAGTTCCTTTGAGACTCTCCAGAGCTTCCGGTGTTCCTCCCGGACCAGAATACTGCCGTTTCCAAATTCTTCATTCTCCACCGCGCAGACGAATACGACGGCAAGATCCAGGCAGAGGATATTCGGTACCTCGTTAAGAAGTTCCTTATTCAGTTCCCGATTGATAAGTTTGCAGAAAATCCTCTCTTTCATCTTCTCAAAATCAAGGAAGTATTCCAGGGAAAAAGGAATCCCCCTGCATCTTTTCTCATAGACTTCACAAATCCTGGAAGCGATCTCTCTGAGGCTCATGCCGTTCTTGTACTCCCGGTAAAATTCTTCCAGATAGATTGTAGGCGAGACATTGCAGCCCTTTTCGAGAATACAGATGCCGTCCAGTATGATCCCGTTGTTTTTCGTGATCTGGCGCAGTTCCACCCGCACCTCCGTACCCAGAAGCTTCTCCACTTCCTGCTTTACCTCGTTTCCAAATACGTTATAATTCAAAGAATCATCCTTTCTTCTGCCGCAGAATACGGCCAGTGATACCTTATTGACAGCTGCTGTTGGAACGTGTGTGCGAATGCACCGATAAAAAGAATCCATTCAGAAATGATGAGATAAAGATAGCACAGTTTTTTCTCATTTGCAAGATTTCAGACTGCCGAAAAAATTTTTTTGATTCACAGGAAAGGGACTATTTTTTCGGCAGAAACATACAAAAAAGCAGAAGAACCGTTCATCATTCTTCTGCTCTTTCGCGTGTCATTTCGTCATTTTTTACAGGTACTGCAAAGATCCGCTGTTACATCCACTTAATGGAATAATATCCGCTGTTGCTGCTCTTTCCATTGGAACGGTAAACTTTAATATAATACGTTCCGGCCGGAAGATTATTTCTCGTCTGAATCAGCTTTGTATTGTTCCAGCAGGACTGATAACTGCCGAATAATGTTACCTTTTTGCTGGCCGGAATGATCTCAAAAGCTACATAGCCGCTGCTTTTTCCGGAGAGTTTCAGTTTCAGCTTCTGAGCCTTGGGAAGTCTTACTTTATACCATTCTTCCTTCGCTCCGTTTTCACCGGCAATCAAGAGACCATAACGGGTTTTGTTTCTGGTCAGCAGAGAAGCCCTTGCCTTTCTGGAGCCACACACCTCTTTTACAGCTACAAACGTGCTTTTCAGATAAATCTTTGCGTCGTAAGAGCCTTTCACTCGAAGATAGTAGACTCCTTTTTTCACCCCATAATAATTTTTCCAGTTATTTGACTTGTAAAGGTAAGTATTGTACTCTTCCTCCAGTGGCTGCTTTCTGGAATTGCAGAGCTGAACATTCAGTCCGTTTTTCTCTCCCGCACTTGAATAGGAATACTGCTTATATCCATATACAGCCAGATATCCTGTCTGGTTTACAGAAAGTTTGTAGTAAACCACATCATCATAATCTTTTACCGAAACACCGGTGAGCCTGTTGTTTTTCAGCGTTACCACTTTCGTCGCTGCCATGGAGCTCATGCCGAACACCATGGTAAACAGCATCATCAGTACAGCAAGATAAAGTCCTTTTCTCTTTTTCATAGATCTTCCGCTCCTTTACATTTTTCTCTTTTACTTCCTGCAGCACCCTGTTGATAAGTCTACTATAAGTGCTGTTTCTGTCCCCGTCAAGTCTTTTTTCGTAAACGATTAAGGGATTTTAAAATCTCTTGAAAAATTCTTTCGTAAAGGTCTGTTTTTGCCCGGTTTTACGGGGGATGAAAGAGTTCTGAATACAGAAAAACAGCCCGGGCAAAAAGCCCAGGCTGTGATTTTTCCTATGAGATCAATCAGACACGGGAGAGATACTCACCGGTTCTGGTATCGATCTTGATCTTGTCGCCGATCTCAACGAACAGCGGAACGTTTACGGTAGCGCCAGTCTCAACAGTTGCCGGTTTGGAAGCGCCCTGTGCGGTATCGCCCTTGAAGCCCGGCTCGGTCTCAGTTACCTCAAGCTCTACGAAGAGAGGCGGCTCTACTGCGAAAACCTCGCCCTTGGTGGAGCAAATCTTAACCATCTCGTTCTCTTTTACAAATTTCAGAGAATCGCCGATAGCATCAGCGTTCAGAGCGATCTGATCGTAGTTCTCTACGTTCATGAAATGATACAGATCACCATCGCTGTACAGATACTGCATATCGACACGGTCGATACGAGCGGTCGGGAATTTCTCAGTCGGACGGAAGGTTTTCTCAACCACACCGCCGTTGATAATATTTTTTAATTTTGTGCGGACAAATGCGGCACCTTTTCCCGGTTTTACATGCTGGAACTCAATGATCTGAAAGATCTGGCCCTCAATCTCCAGTGTAACACCGTTTCTAAAATCTCCTGCTGAAATCATCTGATTTTTTCCTCCTTACAAAATCCGTTCGTAACTGTCCAGTGCCTCGCGGAACAGCGGCTGCTGAATAGTTACATCCGTTCTTTCTTCTTGCTTGTAACTCAATCTACCCTATTTTATACTATGTTATTCTCTTTTTCAACTATTTTTTATCATTTTCGAAAAAAACACGCCTATCTTTTCTCTTTCTGATAAAAATAAAGCACGATTTTCTCCAGATAACGCTTGAGAACAATCTGAATCTCCTCCTTGGGATGAAGGGGTTTTACGAGAATCGTACGCATGCCACAGCGCTTGGCCCCATAGACATCCGTGAAAATCTGATCCCCCACAAAAATACAGGAATCCAGGTCCACATGCATGAGTTTCATGGCTTTGAGGTAATTCTTTCTGGAGGGCTTATGGGCATCCTCCACAAATTTTGCCTGAACCGCATCCGCAAAGGGCTTTACCCTGGGAAGCTGGTTGTTGGAGATCAGGCAGTAATCCAGTCCGATGGAGCGAAGGCGCGCAAAAAGCCGGATCGCCCGCTCATCCGCCGGGGCTCCATGGGGCACCAGGGTATTGTCGATATCAAAGATCACACCCCGGATTCCTTCCTTATATAATTTTTCAAAATCGATGACATAGGTGGAATCCATATATGCATCGGGAAAAAAACGTTCAAACATTCCTTGTCTCTGCCTCGTAAGTTTTTATTTCTGCCGGTAATGCTTCAGGAAATGCTCCAGCTTTTCCATGGCCTCCTCAAGCTCTCCCACCCGCGGAAGGTAAACCACGCGGAAATGGTCCGGCTCCGGCCAGTTGAAGCCGCCGCCATGAACCAGAAGAACTTTTTCCTGTCTGAGGAAGTCCAGTACAAACTGCTCGTCGTTGTGAATGTTGTACATGGACGTATCGATCTTCGGGAAAATATAAAAAGCTGCTTTCGGCTTCACCGCGGAAATGCCCGGAATGCGGTTCAGCGCTTTATAAATAAATTCCCTCTGTTCGTAAATTCTTCCGCCGGGAAGCAGAAGCTCGTCGGAACTCTGATAGCCTCCGAGGGCTGTCTGGACGATGGATTGGGCCGGCACATTGGAACAGAGCCGCATGGAAGCCAGCATATTCAGTCCCTCAATATAGCCCTTCGCACAGGATTTATCACCGCTCAGACACATCCATCCCACCCGGAAACCGGCGATGCGGTGGGATTTGGAAAGGCCGTTCAGGGTCACGCAGAAAAGGTCCGGAGCCAGGGAAGCGATGGAAATATGCTCCTCTCCGTCCATAACGAGGCGGTCGTAGATCTCATCGGCAAAAATGATCAGCTGATGTTCTCTCGCAATATCCACGATCTCCTGTAAAACCTCCCGCGGATAAAGAGCGCCCGTCGGGTTGTTGGGGTTGATGATGACGATTCCCTTGGTCCGGTCTGTGATCTTGCTCCGGATATCATCCATGTCGGGATACCAGTTGGCCGCCTCATCGCACATATAATGGACCGGATGGCCTCCGGCCAGGTTGGCCGCCGCCGTCCACAGAGGATAATCCGGCGACGGCATCAGGATCTCATCGCCGTTATTGAGAAGGCCCTGCATAGACATCGTGATCAGCTCGCTGACGCCGTTTCCCGTGTAAATGTCACCGATCTCCACATTGGGAATTTTTTTCAGCTGGCAATACTGCATGATGGCCTTCCGGGCCGGAAAGAGGCCTTTGGAATCAGAATAGCCCTCGGTCTCCGGCAGATTTCTCATCATATCCCGGATCACTTCCTCCGGCGCGGTAAAGCCGAAAGGCGCCGGATTTCCGATGTTCAGTTTCAAAATATGAACGCCGTCCGCAATCATCCGGTCTGCCTCTTCCACGACAGGTCCCCGGACGTCATAGCAGACGTTGTCCAGCTTTGTCGATTTTTCAAAAGTTCGCATATTTATCATCTCCTTATGCAAAGTCAAAAATAGATAACTGGTTAGATTCCGGCAGATCTCCAAGCAGTCCCATTTCCGCCAGATGTTCCACAGTCTTGGCATTAACCGCCGTTCTCTGGCGGATGTCATCCCGGGAGAGGAATTTGCCGTGTTTGGCAGCCTCAGCCAGGGTCTCCGCAGCGTTTCCGCCCATGCCCTCGATAGTATTAAGAGCCGGCATCAGCTTGCCGTCGATGATCCGGAACCGTGAGGAATCCGCCTGATAAATATCCACCTGATGGAAATCGAAGCCTCTGGCGTACATCTCCCGGACTACCTTCATATCCTTATATTCATCCTGTTCCTTATTGGAAAGCTGATCCATATTCTTCTCGTACTGGGACATGTAAAACAGCAGTTTTTCCTGACCCTGGCACATAAGCTCATAGCTGAAAGCGGAGGCACGGATGGAAAAATAAGCCGCGTAATAGGCCAGCGGGTAAAACACCTTACAGTAGGCGATACGGTAAGCCATCATAACGTAGGCCGCCGCATGGGCCTTCGGGAACATGTATTTGATCTTTTTGCAGGACCAGATATACCAGTCGGGAACGTCATGTTTCTTCATCTCCGTCTCCCACTCCGGCTTCAGACCCTTACCTTTTCGCACGCTCTCCATGATCGTGAAGGCCTGCTCACTCTCCAGGCCCTGCTGGATCAGATAACTCATGATATCGTCTCGCGTACAGATGGCCGTGGAAATCGTCGCCTTTCCTTCCTGGATCAGCGTCTGCGCATTGCCCAGCCATACGTCCGTACCGTGGG
The DNA here is from genome assembly GCF_020686945.1 of Fusicatenibacter faecihominis. Taxonomy (NCBI): domain Bacteria; kingdom Bacillati; phylum Bacillota; class Clostridia; order Lachnospirales; family Lachnospiraceae; genus Fusicatenibacter; species Fusicatenibacter faecihominis. The sequence continues at coordinate 47,512 of NZ_JAJEPR010000009.1, forward strand.
ACAGACCGGCAATCCGGACCAGATCCGAAAAGCTCTGAGGTTTCGTGTCCACAAGCATCTGCATGGCAAACTCCGTACCGAACTCCGGAATACCCAAAGCACCTAAGGGGCAGCCGCCGATCTGATCCGGCGTGATTCCCAGGGCATGGGTGTCCTGGAAAAGGGACATGACCTCCTTATCATCCAGAGGAATCGTCTTTGCATCCAGGCCCGTCAAGTCCTCCAGCATACGGATCATCGTCGGATCATCGTGTCCGAGAATATCCAGTTTCAGAAGGTTGTGGTCGATGGAGTGATAATCAAAGTGGGTCGTGATAATATCCGTCTTCATATCGTTGGCCGGATGCTGTACCGGCGTGAAGGAATGGATCTCCTCGCCCAGGGGCAGAACGATGATTCCGCCGGGGTGCTGGCCCGTGGAACGGCGCACACCCACGCAGCCCTGGGACAGGCGGCCGATCTCGCAGTTTCGCTTCTGCTCGCCTTTGTCCTCAAAATAATGCTTCACATAACCGAAAGCCGTCTTCTCGGCCACCGTTGCAATCGTCCCCGCCCGGAAAGTCTGGCCTTTACCGAAAATAACCTCCGTATAGCGGTGGGCGTTTCCCTGATAGTCTCCCGAGAAGTTCAGGTCGATATCCGGCTCCTTATTTCCTTTAAATCCCAGGAAGGTTTCAAAGGGGATATCAAAACCGGCCTTTCGTAGATCCGCTCCGCAGACCGGACAGACCTTATCCGGCATGTCACAGCCGGACCGGCCCGCATAGGCCTTCACATCGTCGGAATCAAAATCATAATAATGACATTCCTCACAGTAATAATGAGGACTTAAAGGATTTACCTCGGTGATTCCCGCCATCGTGGCGACAAAGGAGGAACCGACAGAACCTCGTGAACCCACCAGATAGCCGTCGTCGTTGGACTTCCACACCAATTTCTGGGCGATGATATACATCACGGCGAAACCGTTGGAAATAATGGAGTTCAGCTCTCGCTCCAAACGCTCGGTAACGATCTTCGGAAGCTCCGGCCCGTACATCGCATGGGCACTGTTATAGCAGATCTCACGGAGCGTCTTGTCAGAATCGGGAATGACAGGCGGACATTTATCCGGCCGCACCGGAGCGATCCGCTCCACCATATCGGCGATCTTCTGCGTGTTGGTGATAACCACCTCTTCCGCTTTCTCGCTGCCCAGGTACCAGAACTCCGCCAGCATTTCCTCCGTCGTCCGAAGATAAAGCGGAGCCTGATTGTCCGCATCGGAAAAGCCGCGGCTGGCCATGATGATCCGCCGGTAAACTTCATCCTCCGGATTCAGGAAATGAACGTCGCAGGTAGCGACCACCGGCTTCTGGAACTGCTCGCCCAGGCGGACGATCCGCTTGTTGATCTCAATGAGGTCCTTTTCATCCCGCACGCCCAGCTTCTCGTTTCCAATCATGAAGCGGTTGTTCCCCAGAGGCTGAATTTCCAGATAATCGTAAAAATTCACCAGTCGGATGATCTCTTTCTCCGGTCGTTTTTCCCGAACTGCCTCATAAAGCTCTCCGGCCTCGCAGGCGGAACCGATGAGTAAGCCTTCCCGGTGTTTGAGATACTCGCTCTTCGGGATGCAGGGACGGCTGGATTTTCCAACGCTGAAATATTTCAGATGTGACATCGATACCAGCCGGTAAAGATTCGTCCGGCCCGTATCGTTCAGCGCCAGAATGATGGCATGGTGGGAACGAAGCCGTTTGATCTGATCCACAGAGGGCTTACAAAGACGGTTCACTCCGTTCAGATCTTCTGTCCCCTGCCCCTTCAGCATATCGAGGAATTTCACAAAAATCTCCGCCGTACAGCCCGCGTCATCCACAGCCCGGTGGTGATTTTCCAGAGACACGTTCAGGGCTTTCGCCACGGTATCCAACTTGGCATTGTGAAGGTGCGGCAGAAGGAAACGGGCCAGCTCCACGGTATCCACACTGGTAAATTCCCGGGCAAGGCCCTGTCTTCTGCAATTCTCCTCGATAAAGCTCATATCAAAGGAAGCATTGTGAGCCACCATCACCGCTCCCTCGCAGAATTTCAAAAATTCCGGCAGAATTTTCTCGATGGTGGGGGCATCCAACACCATATTGTCGCTGATGCTCGTCAGCTCCTCGATCCGGAATGGAATGGGCACCTCCGGATTGACAAACGTGCTGAATTTCTCGGTAATCTCGCCGTTTTCCACCTTCACGGCTCCAATCTCGATGATCTTGTTTTCCACCGGACTGAAGCCCGTCGTCTCCAGGTCAAAGACCACATAGGTGCTGTCCAGGCTCTGGCCCTGGGGGTTTTCCACGGGTTTTCTAAGGTCATCCAGAAGATAGGCCTCCACGCCGTAAATGATCTTAAAGGGGCTCACAATCTTTTTCAGCTCGTCCTTGCTCACATCGGGATGATCTTTCTGGTACTGCTTCCGGTAAGCGTCGTCGATACTGTCCAGTGTGTGGTTGGCCGACGGGAAAGACTGAACCACGCCATGATCCGTAATGGCGATGGCCGGCTGGCCCCATGCATAAGCCTGTTTCACGATATCTTCCACATCGGAGACGCCGTCCATATCGCTCATTTTCGTATGGCAGTGCAGCTCCACCCGCCTCTCCGGGCTGTTGTCCATGCGGACGGGCCGGAAATCAGAAATCTTCTTCATTCCCACGATGGAACCGATGGTCAGCTGGCTGTCAAACTTGTCGATCGTCGTGACACCTTTGATCTTGTAAAATTTGCCCTTCTGGATTCCTTCCAGAATCTCCGGCACCTGTGCGGTCCGGGCAAACATTTTCATCATGATCGTGTCTGTAAAGTCCGTCACCTCAAAGATCAGAATCGTCTTCTCATTCCGGATATCCCTGGTTTCCAGATTGATGAGCTGGCCATGGATGACCACCTCTCCCATCTCGCCCTGGATCTGGTCGATGGGGATGGCTTCCTCCTCGATATCTCTTCCGTAGACCACATCCGGATTGTCAGAACGACGCACCGGACGATTGAAGTCTCCGCCACCAAAACGGCCTTTGCCCTTGAAACCGCCCTTGCTGAAGCCACCTTCCTTGGGAGCCTCCTTCTGAGCAGCTTCTTTCGGAGTGCGGGGTTCTGCTGTCACGGTTTTCTCCGGTTTCGGCTCGGAAAAGCTCTGCTCTTCTCCGCCTGCGGCTCTCGGCAGACGGCTTAAGATCGCCTCCACCTCCTGCTGGATCTTCAGCTCGCCGTTTCTTCTGGCCTTGCTCTCCACGGCTTCCTTATAATCCACATGAATCTTCAGAGACATGCCGCAGCGCTCGGTAAAAATTTTCTCCAGGACACGGATCAGCTCGTCGCCTTTTCCCTCAGAGATCACAGTCTCCTCCAGGGTCAGGTGCAGAGTATCCTCATTCTCAAAGATACAGTCCGCTTTCCGGAACAGGTTAAACTCGAAAATGCTGTATTCCTTCAGTTCCAGAAGAATGCTGTCCTTATAGACATCCATGAGCTTTTCCGGCGTATACTGGCGGGATAGGGAAAATTTTTCAATGATCTTCACCGTCATCTGCACACCGGCAAAAAGCTGGTCCCGGATCGCCTTTTCCACCTGATAAATGTATTTCTTCTGGATCAGTTTTTCACTGAAAAGATAGACTTTCAGAAAATCTCTGGCTTTCGTCAGGGCAACTCGCGTGACTTTTGTAACCGCGAAGAGATTTTTCAGTTCCGTATTCAGCTCCAGTGTTGGGAACACGTCAAAAAAAGGTTTTTCCATTCTTTCCCTCACTTCTCATCATTCCAGTGGAGAAGCTCCTCCCGGAGCACGGACAGAAGTTCTGCCTCCGGCACCTTGCGGACAACCTCTCCTTTTTTGATCAGAAGACCTTCGCCCACACCGCCGGCAATTCCGATATCTGCTTCCTTTGCCTCACCGGGGCCGTTTACCACGCAACCCATGACAGCCACCTTGATATCCAGCGGAATATCCTCCACCATATTTTCCACCTGGTTGGCCAGACCGATGAGATCGATGCGGGTACGGCCGCAGGTGGGACATGAAACCACTTCAATGCCGCCTTTTCGAAGGCCCAGGGTACGGAGAATAATCTTAGCGGATTTGACCTCTTCCAGCGGATCTCCGGTGAGAGAGACACGGATTGTATCGCCGATACCCTGAGATAGAATCATGCCAAGGCCAATGGCGGATTTGATATTACCGGAAAGAAGGGTGCCTGCCTCGGTGATACCCACATGGAGGGGATAGGAGGTCTTCGACGCAATGAGTTCATGGGCTTTCGCGCACATGAGCACGTCGGAGGATTTGATGCTGATGACCAGATTGTCGTAGCCTTCCTCCTCAATCATATGAACTTTATCCAGAGCACTCTCCACAATACCCTCTGCGGTGACGCCATGGTATTTCTCCACTAGGTCTTTTTCCAGAGAACCGCTGTTGACGCCCACGCGGATCGGAATATTCCGCTCCTTCGCGGTCTGAACGACAGCGTTTAACCGCTCTCTGTTTCCGATGTTTCCGGGGTTGATACGGATCTTATCCGCGCCGTTTTCCATGGCTGCAATGGCTAGACGGTAGTCAAAATGGATATCTGCCACCAGGGGAATCGTGATTTCTTTCTTGATCTCGCGGATGGCTGCTGCCGCTTCTTTGGTAGGAACAGCACAGCGAATGATGTCACAGCCTGCCGCTGTCAGTTTCCGGATCTGGGCGACGGTGGCCGCCACATCCTCGGTCTTTGTATTGGTCATGGACTGGATCAGGATGGGATTGCCCCCGCCGATCACACGGTCTCCGATATGGATCACTTTTGTATGGTCACGATACATTTGATTCATCCTTTCTAATAAAAAGTGGATTGTTCCGCGCTTTGCGCTCTCACAATCCCCACCAGTATTCGCAATCCGGCCTTTCGGCCTACTTGCTCATACTGGTTTGCCCGTCCAATGTCTGTAAATCTGTGCAAGCAAGCTTGCCCAGCTCCACAGCCGCTGTCCGGGCTTTTTATCTATATTTTAATCGTTCTTCCCCCGGATTGCAACAAAAACAGCCGGGCTTTTTGGGCCCGGCTGCGATTGGTTCTTTTTTCAGTTTTTTTACTCAGCCTGAAGAACTTTGGTATCTACCATGGAAACACGGATGGTCTCGCCCTCAACGGTAATATCCATCTCTTTTGCCAGCTCATCAACGGGAACCAGTTCCAGATCAGATTCTGCTCCTGCTTCTGTTGTAAAATGCATCACAGAGCTGTTCTCGCCTTCGGTCTCTTCATAAGTACCTGCCAGAGTCTCGCTGGTTCCGTCCGGTTTCTTCTGATTGATTGCCAGAGCATTGTTCTCGGTATCAAAAACGAAGGTCAGCTGATTGCCGTCTGTATCAGTTCCGGCATAGATCATATAATTCTGAACATTCTCATCAGCCAGAGCAGTCTGGTCTACATAGGTCAGTTTGACTTCGCTGCCGGTGGGCTCGTAAGTGAGAACGGTCTCTGTCTCGGAAACATCCTCATAACCGAACACATAATCCTGTCCGTCCTCCTCATCTGCGATAGTGAAGGAACCTTCGTCAAAGCTGATCGGACCGGTTACATAAGTGGTGTCTTCTCCCTGCGGTGTCAGAGAAACACAGCCTTTTGCATTCTCCGTGTTGATAGCGATGGTCCATACGATACCGTTATCGTCGGTTCCCTGCATCACCAGGATCGAGCTGGCAGCTTCGGTTTCCTCTTCTGCTACGGCTTCCGTTGCCGTTTCTTCCTCTGCATCATCCGCGAATGCACATACAGGGAATGCCATGGTTGCCGCCAGAATCAGTGCTAATAATTTTTTCTTCATAATATTTTCTCCTTTGCGTTTTTTTCTTCATTTTATCTGAATTTTCTAAAAAATCAAGAGGTCAGGGACGAACGCAAAATTTGTGGAATGAATGCAGGGACTTTTTCTGGAAAACTGTTTCTGTTTTTAGTATAATAAAAAAGAAAAAACGACTTAACACGAGGTGATCCATTTGAAAATTGCTATTGTAGATGATGACGCACAGGATACCAAACGGCTGGCCGCCTTTCTGGCTGAATGGTCCGAAGAACATCACCTGGACTTTTCTGTCACTGTTTTTCATAAAAGCTCGGATTTTTTAAAGGCTTTCGAGACAGCCCGCTATAGCCTGGTCTTCATGGATATTTACATGGGACCGCCCAGCGGCATCGAGACAGCCATGAAGCTCCGGGAAAAAGACAGCCACGCGCTTCTTATTTTTCTTACCAGCAGTCCGGAACATATGTCCGACGCCTTTCGCTGCCACGCCTTCGACTATCTGGTCAAACCTTTCGATCTGGAGCAGATGAAAAAGACGATCCTGGACGCCCTGGCTTTCCTTCCAGAAAAAGAACAGTACCTGAATCTCTCTGTACGAAAACAGAACGTCCCCATTTTTTACTCCGATATCCGCTATGTTCTGGCCAGCTCCAACTACTGCATGGTCTATACAAAGGAAGAATACCGCTGCCGTACGTCCTTTTCCCAGCTTCAGAAACTCCTGGAAAATGACAGCCGTTTTCTGGTCGTCAACCGCGGCGTCCTGGTAAATCTGGACTATGTGCAGTCCATGGACGGGCTGACCTGTCTTATGAAAGATAAACGTACCTTTCCTCTCAATACCCGCAAACATGGGCAGCTGGAACAGGCCCTCATCGAGCATCGTTTCCGCCGCCGAAAAGAAGAACTCCGAAGGAGGACCTGTATATGAACTGGCATTATATCCTTTTCTCCGCTGCCGAGTACAGTGTCATCCTTCCTGCTGCCCTCTTCTGCCTGATTCCGGTACAGGAACATCTTCGCACCCACCTCTCCCCGACTCTTTTTCTCGGGGCCGTTTCCGGTGGCATTGTCCTTGTCTGCCTTCTTCTCGGCACCTGGCAAAGCTTTCATCCTCAGCTGGAGTCCCACTATACTTCCATGCTCCCGGTCTTTGCAGTGGCCCTGCTTCTCTATTTCTGGTTTGTTCAGGTAGATAATATGAAGCTTTTTTATCTTTTCACCTGTGCGATAGCTCTCTTCTCCTTTTCAGGAATGGCCAATTACATAACAGAGGCTATGCTGAAACCCAATGATGATTATCTGGCTCCCTCCAGCCTCGGGCTCCCCGTCCAGTGGCTCTGTATTCTTCTGGGAATGACACTTTTTCTCTTTCTCTTTTCCAAACGTCTCACCTGGATCATCGACCATTTCCATGAACGATCCGTCTGGCGGACGGCCTGGCTTTTTCCCACAATCATTGCTGCCTGCAACATTTATATGGTACCGAAAGAATACTCCACCATGCATGTGGGCCGGATTTTTCAGATTTCCCTTTTTATTGAAGGAACCCTGCTGATCCTTTTCTTCCTGTTCCAGTCCCTTTTCCTGAAAACTGCCCACGCGGTTACGGAGCGGGCTGAGATGAAGCAGAAAAACCAGATGCTGGAGATGCAGGCCAGCCAGTATGTCAGCCTTCAGTCCTATGTTACCCAGACCAGCCGTCTGCGTCACGACTTCCGTCACACGGTCCGGACCATCACGGCCCTGGCGGAGCAGAAGGAATATGAGCGTCTCCTCCAATATCTGGCCGACTACAATCAGCAGATGAGCGACTCGGAAGCCGCCCGCTTCTGCTACTGTTCTCACCTTGCGGCCAACGCGGTTCTGGCCTATTACGGCGATATCGCAGCCAGGCAGCAGATCCCTTTCCATTGTGAAGCGGATCTGCCCGCTTCCCTGACAGTCTCCGACGTGGATCTCTGCGTAATCCTGGGGAATCTCATGGAAAATGCCATCCAGGGTTCTCTTACGATCCCCGCCGCCGAACGCTACATCCACCTTTCCATGGATACAGAAGATCCCGGAGAGCTCTACATTCTTCTCACAAACCGGTTCGACGGCTTCATCCAGGAGAGGGACGGCCGGATTCTCTCCTCCCGGGAAAAGGGTCACGGCATCGGACTTTCCTCAATCCGGGCTACCGCAGAAAAATATCACGGTCTGGCCCGCTTTGAATATCATGAGCAGGAATTTTCCGCCAGCATCATGCTGAAACTTGCCCCGCCTGCCGCCGATCCGGCGAAACTTTAACTTGACACTGTATCAAAGCAGGCGTAAACTTAAAACAATCGTTCGTAACTGTTCAGTACCTTCGCAGTTACGAGCAAAAATCCAATAAAAATCGCCTTCGGCGATGGGATTTTTGCATGAAGCTCTCGGGATTTTGGCATATTCATGCCAAAACGCCTCGCGGAATAGTGGATACTGAATAGTTATAATCATTCTTATATACATACGAGGAGGAATCTGCAATGGAAAAGAAAAACATTGACTGGGCAAACTTAGGTTTCGGTTATCATGAGACCGATAAACGGTTTGTCGCAAACTATAAAAACGGAAACTGGGATGAGGGTACTCTTACCTCCGATGACAAAGTAGTCATCAGCGAGTGTGCCGGCGTTCTTCAGTATGCACAGACCTGCTTCGAGGGTATGAAAGCATACACCACAGAGGATGGCCACATCGTAATCTTCCGCCCGGATCTGAACGGTGCGCGTATGGAGGATTCCTGCCGCCGTCTGGAGATGCCCGTATTCCCGAAAGAGCGTTTTGTTGACGCAGTCGTACAGACCGTCAAGGCAAATGCCGCTTATGTTCCGCCCTTCGGCTCCGGAGCAACCTTATACATCCGTCCGTATATGTTCGGAAGCAGCGCTGTCATCGGTGTAAAACCCGCTGAGGAATATCAGTTCCGCGTATTCACCACCCCGGTTGGCCCGTACTTCAAAGGCGGTGCAAAACCCATCACCATCCGCGTTTCCGATTATGACCGTGCAGCACCTCACGGAACCGGTCACATCAAGGCAGGCCTGAACTATGCTATGAGCCTTTATCCCATCATGGAGGCACATCGCCAGGGCTTCGATGAGAACATGTACCTGGATGCTGCTACCAGAACCAAGGTCGAGGAGACCGGCGGAGCAAACTTCATCTTCGTCACCAAAGACGGCAAAGTCGTTACTCCGAAGTCTGACAGCATTCTTCCTTCCATTACCCGTCGTTCTCTTGTCGCTGTAGCGAAAGATTATCTCGGACTTGAGGTCGAGGAAAGAGAAGTATGCTTCGACGAAGTCAAAGATTTCGCAGAGTGCGGTCTCTGCGGTACCGCAGCCGTTATCTCTCCGGTTGGAAAGATCAACGACCACGGCAAAGAGATCTGCTTCCCCAGCGGAATGGAGAAAATGGGACCTGTTACCCAGAAACTTTACGAAACACTCACCGGCATCCAGATGGGCCGCATTCAGGCTCCGGAAGGCTGGATCAAAGTTGTAGAGTAAAAAACCGCATAGAAAAACGGCAGTCACATCAACGTGGCTGCCATTTTTTATACCTTTTTATGACTTTTTTCTCTCATAGCGGACGAAGGTATATTCCAGATCAAAATAGGTCTGTTCGTCACTCTCTGCCGTGATCTTCCACTCCGGTTTCTGATCCAGATCCGGGAAATAAGTATCTGCCTCATAGGCCTGGTCGATTCTGGTCACATGAACCACATCACAATAGGGAAGAAGCTGCTCGTAAATGCTCTGGCCTCCCATGACGAAAGCCTCGTCTTTTTCCTCTCCCAGCTCCTCAAAAAGCTCCTTCAGGCTGTGTACCACAGTCACCCCTTTCGGATGAAACTCCGGGTTCGTCGTCAGAACGATGTTTTTCCGAAGATCCAGGGGCAGGCCTCCCGGAAGACTCTCGAACGTCTTCCTTCCCATGACCACGGGATGGCCGAGGGTCATATTGCGGAAAGTTTTCTGATCCGCCGGAATCACTACCAGAAGAGAATTGTCTTTTCCGATCGCCCAGTTTTTATCTGCTGCAACAATCATATTCATATGTTTTCACCTCTTTGAGGCAGTATACACGGTTTCTCACGGATTTTCAATGAGATTTTTTATCGACTTTCCTTTTTCCAGCACAACGGGAACACACTGGCTCTCCACACCGGTGGTCTTCGGCTTCTCGATGAGAGCCACCAGCTTCCTCACAGTCCTTTTTCCGATCTGCTCCGTATCCTGACGGACCGTGGTGAGCCTGGGCTTCACGACCTCGCTCATGGGAATCCCGTCATAACCTGCCACTGAAATATCATCCGGAATCGAAAGTCCCGCCTCCTCGATGGCTCCCATACCGCCGATGCAGGCGTAATCATCGGTGTAAATGATACAGGTCGGCGGATTTTTCAGCCGGAGAAGCTTCTTTGTGGCCTTGGCAGCCGCTACAGGATCTGTATACTCGCCCTGCACAACGCAATCCTCCTCCACCGGAATGCCGTGCCGCTCCATACTCCGGTAAAAATTGACCATACGCTCTTTCGTAACGGCGGAATCTCTTCCATGAATATAGGCAATTTTCCGATGTCCCATGGAAATAATATACTCCATCAGCTCCGTGATCCCTTCTGCATTATCCGATACCACAGAAGCCGCATTGCTGAAAATGTGGTCGATCGTCACCACCGGCAGACCGCTGCTGATAAGCTCGATCACCTCCGGTTTGCTGAAATCCACGCAGGCCACCACCACACCGTCCACACCACGGTAACGGCAATGCTCCACATAAGACATGTTTTCCTTTCCCAGTCTCTGGCCGATGAAAGTGATATCATATCCCAGAGCCTCCGCTTCGGATTTCAGGCTCTCCAGTACTCTCGAAAAAAAAGGATGGGTCAGGGCACTGTTTTTATCATCCACACAGAGGACGCCGATGTTATAGCTCCGGTGTGTCTTCAGCGCTCTGGCTGCCAGATTCGGAAAATATCCCATCTCCTTTGCCTTCTCCTTCACCAGCTGTTTCGTCTCCTCACTGATGTCCGGAAGATCATTCAAAGCTTTGCTTACCGTTGCGGTCGATACCCCAAGTTCTCTGGCTATATCCTTTAAAGATGCCATTTCATCACCCGCCTTCTTTCTTAAACGTTTTCGTATATATCTTATCGCGTTTTCCATTTTTGTGCAAGTTCTGATTTATACACAAAATCCATTGTCTATTTTTGTGAATTTTTCCGTTTTTTTCTTTGTCTGCTTGCATATTTTCCCTAAATCCACTATACTTGAAAATAAGATACCTTAATCGTTTTCGGAAACAGAAAGGAGATTAAAAACATGCAATTTGGACATTTTGACGATACAAATAAAGAATATGTCATCCAGACCCCGAAAACGCCCCTTCCCTGGATCAATTATCTGGGAATGGATGGCTTCTTTTCTTTGGTTTCCAATACTTCCGGAGGATACAGCTTTTATAAAGACGCCAAGCTGCTCCGCCTGACCCGTTACCGCTACAATTCCGTGCCGCTGGACAGCAACGGCCACTATTTCTATATCAAGGACGGCGATACCGTCTGGAACCCCGGTTGGCAGCCCACGAAAACCGAGCTGGACTCCTATGAGTGCCGCCACGGCCTGGGCTATACCCATTTTTCCTCTGAGAAAAATGGTCTGAAAGCAGAGGATCTGGTCTTTGTTCCCGTAAAGGACAGCTGTGAGATCAGCCGTGTGACGCTGACCAATGATTCCGACCAGGAAAAACAGATTTCTCTTTTCTCCTATGTGGAATTCTGTCTCTGGAACGCCATGGACGATATGACCAACTACCAAAGAAACTTAAGTATCGGCGAGGTGGAAATCCACGGCTCCACCATTTACCATAAGACCGAGTACAGAGAGCGCCGTAATCACTATGCAATCTATCACGTCAATGCTCCGGTGGACGGTTTTGATACGGACCGCGATTCCTTCTTAGGCATCTACAACGGCGCTGACAAACCGGATGTTGTCCTGGCCGGCGAATCCAAAAATTCCGTAGCCAGCGGCTGGTATCCCATCGGTTCCCATCACCTGAAAGTCACCCTGAAACCCGGCGAGAGCAAGACTTACATCTTCCTTCTCGGCTATGTGGAAAATCCCAAGGATGACAAATGGGAGTCTCTGGGCGTTGTAAGAAAAGCTCCGGCCCTTGCCATGATCGACCGCTACGACACCACAGCAAAAGTGAACGCCGCTTTTGAGGAGCTGAAAAAATACTGGACCGAGCTTCTCGCCCGTTTCACCGTACATAGTCCGGACGAGAAACTCAACCGCATGGTCAATATCTGGAACCAGTACCAGTGCATGGTTACGTTCAACATGTCCCGTTCCGCTTCCTACTATGAATCCGGAATCGGCCGCGGCATGGGCTTCCGTGATTCCTGTCAGGACCTCTTAGGTTTCCTCCATCTGATCCCTGACAAAGCCAGAGAAAGAATCCTGGATATCGCAGCCACCCAGTTTCCGGACGGCAGCGCTTACCACCAGTATCAGCCTCTTACCAAAAAAGGAAATCTCGATATCGGAAGCGGCTTCAACGACGATCCCTTATGGCTCATCGCTGCAGCTTCCGCCTATGTAAGAGAGACCGGAGACACCTCTCTCCTCTCCGAAAATGTTCCCTTCGATAATAAAGAAGAACTGGCAGCTCCTCTGATGGAACATCTGAGACGTTCCTTCGATTATACGCTGGAGCATCTCGGACCTCACGGCCTGCCTCTCATCGGCCGCGCCGACTGGAACGACTGCCTGAACCTGAACTGCTTCTCCGACACACCGGGAGAATCCTTCCAGACCTGTGCCAACTATGAAAGCCACAAGGCAGAATCCGTCTTCATCGCAGGCATGTTTGTCAAATATGCGAAAGAATACGGCGATCTCTGCGAGCTTCTGGGCAACACAGCAGAGAAAGGCCGGGCCTACAAGGCTTCCGAAACCATGGAGCAGACTATCCTCACCGCAGGCTGGGACGGCGAATGGTTCCTTCGTGCCTATGACGCTTTTGGTGAAAAGATCGGTTCCAAAGAATGTGAGGAAGGCCAGATCTTCATCGAACCCCAGGGCTTCTGCGTACTGGCCGGCGTCGGCGTAAAAGAAGGCTATGCCGAGAAGGCCATGGCTTCCGTAAAAGAGCGCCTCGATACCAAATACGGCGTTGCCCTTCAGCAGCCGCCTTACGCCACCTATCACCTCAACCTTGGCGAAATCTCCTCCTATCCGCCCGGATACAAAGAGAATGCCGGTATCTTCTGCCACAACAACCCCTGGATCTCCATCGGCGAGACCGTCATCGGCCACGGCGACCGGGCCTTTGAAGTATACAAAAAGACCTGCCCGGCCTACATCGAAAACATCAGTGAGATTCACCGGACAGAGCCCTACGTTTACTCCCAGATGGTAGCCGGAAAGGATGCCAGGAACTTCGGCGAAGCCAAAAACAGCTGGCTCACCGGTACCGCCGCCTGGACCTTCGTAAATGTTTCCCAGCATATCCTGGGCATCTACCCCACGCTGAACGGCCTGTCCGTAGATCCCTGCCTCCCCTCTGACATAGAAGGCTTCACCGCCACCCGCCAGTACAGAGGCGCCACCTACGATATCAAAGTTACCAACGAGGACCACGCCCAGAAAGGTATCAAAGCTTTCCTCGTGGACGGAAAGCCCATCGAAGGCCATGTGATCCCCTACGATCCCGATAAGAAACACTACCAGGTCGAGATCATCATGTAAGCCAACATCCTCTCAATCGAATCCCCCGCCGGAGCTAACCATTCCGGCGGGGGATTTTTTATAGTTTACTCTCTATTAAAAATACCTCTCTCAGGAAAACAGTTCTTATCTTTTTCCTGAGAGAGGTATCATAATTTGGAGGAACTTATTTTTTTATTCTGTTATCAGCCTTTGACTGCACCGGCAACCATGCCTTTGATGATCTGTTTGCTGAATACGAAGTAAAGGATGACAATGGGGGCCATGGTGATGAGCATGGCTGCCATCTGTTTCGGATAATCAGATGCGAACTGGCCTTTGAACTGGGTCAGAGCCAGAGGAACGGTCTGCAGGCCTACGTCCTTGATCAGAACCAGTGCGAAGGAGAACTCATTCCAGCAGCTGAATACCTGAATGATTGCTACGGTCACGAGGATCGGTTTGCAGATCGGGAAAATGATGTGCCACAGCGTATAGCTGAAGCTGCTTCCGTCGATGGCTGCTGCCTCTTCCAGAGAAACCGGAACGGTCTTCACATAGCCTTCTACCAGGAAAATTCCCATCGGGAGTCCGAAGGACACATAGGGGAACAGCAAGGTGAACCACTGGTTGGAAAGACCGCATTTTTTAAATACAACATAGATCGGAACCAGAAGGGAATGGATCGGAATCAGCATACCCATCAGGAACATTACATAGATCAGACGATTCAGTTTAAAGTGGATACGGGAAAGAATGTAGCCCACAATAAAGCTGAACGCAACGATCAGAACGATGGAAAGTACCGTTGTACGGACACTGTTCCACATAGAAGCACCCAGATGATAATCGGAGTTGCTTAAAATTCTGGTATAGTTGATGAGGGTCGGACTCTTGGGAAATCCGATGATATCCGCATTGAAGGCTCTCTTCTCTTTCAGGGAAGAATAGATCATCCACACAATGGGGAAGATACAGGAAAGGGAAAAGATCCAGAGGATCAGGTTCATGACAGTTCCAAGAACCCCGCGTCTTACTTTATGAGTACCGCTGTCCTTTTTCATAACGATCACGCCTCCTTCTCTCTGGTGATATATTTGATCAGTGCCTGAGAACCGCCGATAACCAGCAGGGACAGAACGAAAATTCCTACGGAAATACAGCTTCCGTATCCCATGTTGCTCTGGTTAAAGGAAATCTGGTATCCATACATGGCCATAACCATGGAGGAGGTTCCAGGACCGCCTTTTGTCATAACGAAGATATTATCAAAAGCTTTCATGTTACCTGCAATACAGAGGGTAATGCAGACAAGAACCGTATTTTTGATAAGTGGCAGTGTAATATAGAGTGCTTTCTGTACGCCGTTGGCGCCGTCGATCTCCGCACTCTCCAGGACATCCGTACCGATGGATGCGATAGCTGACTGGAGAATTACCATATAATATCCAATGTACTGCCAGATCAGAGGAATGGTAACAAGGAGCATAACCAGTTTGGAATTATTCAGCCATACCTGGCAGAGATCCGGTCTTCCGATGGCTTTTAAGAACCAGTTGAGAATACCGTATTTGTTGTGATAAATCATGTTCCAGATCAAACCGATACAAACGGCTGAAATGGTACTCGGGAAAAATCCGAAGGTACGGTGAACGCCTTTGCATTTCACCAGTTTGGAGTTGATCATCAAAACCAGAACAAAGGCAATACCGATCTGACCGATGATACAGGCGATGACAAGATAAATATTATGGCCAAAAGCCTGCCAGAATACACCATCCTGAAAAAGCTGTTTATAGTTGGCAATTCCAATGAAGGTCTTCTTGGGACCTCCCTTCCACTCGAAGAAACTGTATACCAGTGCAGTAACCAGCGGCACGAATACAGTAAAGATAAACAATACCACGGGAACCAGCAGGTATAAAATAACGGTCTTTTTGCTAGGCTTGATCGCATTTAACATTTAACATCCTCTCCTTCCTGCTGTAATCAGTTACCTATGTAAAAACCGTTCTGCCCACCGCCGCGGGCAGAACGGTTTTTCACAATTTCCTTATCGGATTATAAGTTTTTTATCAACCATTCTTGATTAATAGTTAGCCTCGTATGCTTCCTGAGCTGCCTGAGCTACTTCTTCCGGAGTCTTCTCGCCGTTCATCATGGACTGAAGGTCAGTGTTCAGAACATCCCATACAGCGTTGGTGATGTAAGAATCGTAGATCTCGCACTTCTCAGTATCAACATAGGAGTAGTTGTAGAAGTCCTGAGTGATCTGATCGAATTTGGAAAGGTCAACATCGCCGACGTTGGTCAGTCCGCCCAGAGCATAGTTCTCAGCTACATAGCTTGCGAAAGCCGGTCCGGTAACTTCCTGTGCCAGATCGATGGCTGCTGCCAGTTTGTCCGGATCATCAGCAAGTTTTGCGTTGATGGCTACTGCATATCCAAGACCGATATTCTGAGAGGTCGGAGCCTCGGTTGCATCTGCCGGCTGCGGAAGAACTGCAAAGCCCATGTTGTTCCATTTATCAGTATCGTTCTCTTTCAGGGTTGCCCAGATATAAGACTCATCCCAGTTACCGCCGATGAATGCTGCTGCCTCACCGGAGATGTAATACTCACGAGCATCCTCATTGGTGACTGCGTTGAAGTCCTCATTGAAGATCTGAGTATCCTGGAACAGATGCTGCATCTCGGTCAGCGCTGCTACAAATTTGTCATCTGTGAAAGCTGCGCCTTCTTTGTTGATCAGGCTTAAGAACCAGTCCGGTCCGGTGTATCTGTTACCCAGAGTGGAAAGGAAATCACTGTTTGCCTGCCATTTTCCGCCGTTACCAAATGCTACGGTGGTGATACCCTGGTCATTGAAGTACTCGGAAGCTTTCTCTACATCTTCCCAAGTGGACGGGAACTCATCGTATCCTGCTTCTTTCCACATTGCTTTATCGTAGATCACTACGGTACAGGTACCACCAGTCAGTACCGGATAGCCATAAAGGGAATCGCCGTCTGTGAACGGTGTGAAGTAGTTCTGGATATACTCATCATAATAAGGAGATGCTTTGATGTAATCGGTCAGATCAAGAAGCAGTCCCTGTTTTGCCCAGTCCTTGGTGTTCATGCCCTGGAGAAGGAACACATCGGGAAGGTCACCAGCTGCTGCCAGAGTGGCGATCTGAGTTTTGTACTCAGCGTTTGCCAGAACGTTCTGGGTCAGGGTGATGTCCGGATGAGCCTCATCCCATGCCTGAAGTACGGTACGGAATCCATCAGATCCGCCGTTTCCTTCGGACTCTTCGGAGGTGGAATAATGCATGATCTCAAGCTCTCCTTTGTAAGCCAGATCATTGGCTGCCACATCGGTCGCTGCGAAGGATGCAAAGCTGGAACCCAGCATTGCGGTACCTGCCAGTAAAGCAACGATTCTCTTAGTTCTTGTTCTCATAGTAAATCCTCCTTTTTTGTTAACGCCTCAGCGCATTTTCTTCTCAATCGTGAATTGTGTTTCTTCTGTCCGTCCTGCTGTCTCTTTTTCTGTCCATCCACTCTGTCGAAGTTCTTAATCGTTTTCGTGCTTTTACTATAACTCATCTTTTCGAATTTTTCAACATAAATATTAAAGTTTGCCTTTTTTCACAAGTTTTTTTGTTCATATTGTGCACAATGCACAGTCTGTAACTCATTTCTTTTCTTAATATTCACGTTTTACTTGATTTATTTTTGCTTAATTTTATTATTTTTAATTTCTTTTTTCTTTTGTTTTCCTTGTTTTTACCTTTAATTCTCCTTTTTTCTGCTTAATCGTTTACGCGGTGTTGCCGGATTTCGTTGCGGTTTCTGTCGCTTTTTCCGTGATATTGTCTACTTTTGCATATAAAGAAAACAGGCAAGCGCTTTTTGGCACTTACCTGTCTCTTATCGTATTTTTCAGCTTAACAGTTTCGCAAGGCTTACATCTTCCGCAAAGCCCGAAGCGTTATAGAGGAATAAAAGATCTGTGTAATCGGAGGTTTCGAGATAATTTTTCAGGCTCTCATTGAAATAACGGATATCAATGAAATCCACCTCCGAGAAATCCTCAAAAGTAAAGGGAAGGAAGCAGTGGGCGTAGGAATCCTTGATGACCAGAAGCTTCCTGGCGCTATTGTTCTTTATGGAGGCCCGGATGACCGGCTGGTTTCCTCCGAAGAAAACACTGTATTTGTCTTTTCCCTCCAGATAGCTCCTGTCGTAAAGGTCGTCGCTGCTCTTCTGCCCGTTGTTGTAATCCAGCGTGTAAGCGGGCAGATCTTTTTTCATAAAACTCTGAATTGTGTCGGGGACCACATCCACTCCCACTTTCGACTCAATGGTTCCTTTGAAATCCGTGGTCAGAGTTTCCACGGTATAGTCACTTAACGGTGCCGGAGAAAAGCCTTTTGCCTCCGCCCAGGCCTGATAAGCATACCAGGCGCCCAGCGTCGTCCAGTGATGATCGGTCCGGTAATAAATATATTCATCTTTGTGCTCCGCCAGGACGGAGGATGCATCAAACCACATGGAAGCCGGGACCGCCGCCTGGATTTTACTGAGATAAGCGCTCTCGCCGCTGTCGGGGGCATATTTTGGAAGCTTATCCTTCAGAATTTCCACGGCATTGGGCACAATCATGGCTGTGATCCGCCCGGTCTCAAAGCGGTTTTCCTGGCTTTTCAGGAAAGCTGCCAGATACCCGATATTTTTTTCTGCCGTATCCGTGGTGAAACTTCCCTCATGACTCTCAATGAGATAATCGTCTTTGGCAAAATAGATATTTTTGATCTCGTCTTTTCCCATAGCCAGCTCCGCCTCTGTCTTGACACGGATCCAGCCGTCTCTTCCCGGGAACTGATCGCTAAGGTAAGTCTCGTAATCCGACTCAAACTCGCCGTTCAGCACGGAATCCACAGAAGCTTTCGGAAACTGCTGCAGCGCCCGGTTTTCCCGGTCGGAAAATTCCCGTTTCGGGACCAGGAAGGTCGCTGCCGTTCCGCCGAAGACCAGAGCGAGAAAGAGACCGGTGAGGACCTTATTCTGCCTGTCTTTCTTTTTTCTTTCCAGCGCCAGATATTCTTTTCTCCGGAGCCTTTTCTTTCTTTTCATAATATTCTCCTATCAGAAACGGAAATACAGGAAGGGATTGTAGGTGGCATCCACAAGGTAGGCCACGGACAGAAGCAGAATTCCGAGGTAAAAAATCATCCTCGCTCCTGTCATCACTTCTCCGTTTTCTCCAAAGCGTTTTTCCATTTTTTCTCCAAAAAACTTCGGCAGCCTGGTGGAGCCCAGAATCAGAATCACCAGCAGAATACCGTAATTTTTCAGAAGATAAAGGCTTTCCGTGTTGAAAAGTCCTGCCGAAAAGCCGCCGAACATGGCTTTCAGGTAAGACAGGCAATAGCTTAAGTCCTCACATTTGAAGATCACCCAGCTGATAACCACAAAAAACATTGTGTAGAGGTTCTGAATCCAACTGGGAAGCTTGTCGAGAAAGCGCTTCAGCACAAATTTTTCCAGGATCAGAAGGACGCCGTAGTAAACGCCCCAGAGCACATAGTTCCAGTGAGCGCCGTGCCAGATACCCGTAAGCATCCAGACCACGAAAATGTTCCGGACCTGTTTCAGGAGCCCCTTCCGGTTGCCGCCCAGAGGAATGTAAACATATTCGCGGAACCAGGAACTCAAGGAAATATGCCACCTTCTCCAGAACTCCGTGATGCTTCTGGAAATATAGGGATAATTGAAGTTCTCCAGGAAATGGAAGCCAAACATTTTTCCAAGACCGATAGCCATATCGGAATAGCCGGAGAAATCAAAGTATATCTGGAAGGTGTAGGCCAGCGCACCGAGCCAGGCCGTCGCCACGGGAAGCTCTGCCACGGGAAGGGCCGCTGCCGCATCCCAGAGAAGGCCGATATTGTTTGCCAGCAGGACTTTTTTGCCCACGCCCACAACAAAGCGGTGGATACCTTCCGTGAAATCATCGAGATTTTCCCGGCGTTCCTTCATCTGCCGGGCGATCGTCTTATACTGCACGATAGGGCCCGCGATGAGCTGCGGGAACATGGAGACATAGGTTCCGTAGCTGATCCAGTTCTTCTGCACCTCCGTATTTCCACGGTACACGTCGATCGTGTAGGACATGGTCTGGAAGGTGAAAAAGGAAATGCCGATCGGCAGAGGAATGTTCAAAAGAGGCAGATTCAGGCCGCTGACCGCGTTGATGCTGCCGATGATGAAATCCGCGTATTTAAAAAATCCAAGGATTCCAAGGTTCATGAAGACAGAAAATAAAAGGCTGCCCTTCGCTTTCTCAGGCTTCCCTTCTCTCTTGGCCTTGTCAATAAGCCGGCCGACGGTGTAGTCCATGGTGATGGAAAACAGCATCAAAAATACATATTTTGGTTCTCCCCAGGCATAAAAAAATAAACTGAAGAGGAAAAGCACCACATTTCGTCCCCTCCGCGGTGTCAGATAATACAAAAGGAACACCAGGGGCAGGAAACGGAACAGGAATAAAAGGCTGCTGAATACCATGCGATTTCTCCTTAAGTTTCTTTAAGAATTTGTTACGTTTTCAAAAAACTATTTACAATTACGGGGTTTATTATATAATAGGAAAAGGGAAAAAACAACATTTTTATCCCATTATTGTTTTTATAAGGGAGCAAACAATTTTATGGCTGAACAAAAGAAGAAAAAACGACGGAATCCTACCGGTCGTTTTTTGCATGTATTGATCCTGATCGTTGCGATCCTGGTGATCTTTGAAGGCCGTATGGTCATCAATATTTTCACCCGCCACGGGATCAAGGCTCAGATCACCCAGCAGCTGGATGAACTTTTCGCGGACATGAAAACCGAGACCCCGGAAACTGAGCAGAAAGCAGAAACGAAAAAGACTACCGTCAAAAACGCCGCCAGCGATACCGTAGCCGGTCTGACGCTGGACTCTCCCACGACTTCCGGAAAGACAGCGGAGAGCGAAGCCTCCTCTGAGGGAACGGCAGGCACTTCCGGTTATGCGGAAACCGGTATCGACCATACGAACAAACAGGTGGTTCAGGAACAGCCCACTGCCATCGACGATACTTATTTTGCAGACGCCACTTTCATAGGCGATTCCCGTCTGGAAGGCTTCCGCAACCAGTCAGGCATCACCACCGGAGATTTTCTCACCAGCGTGGGAATGAACGTCAGCGAAATTTTTACCAAGCAGAGCATCGCTTCGCCAGACGGAAATATCACGGTCTTTCAGGCCATGTATCCGGAGAACTGTAAAAAGATCTACTTCATGCTGGGCACCAATGAGCTCGGAAATGTCTGGGAGGATTTCACCAAGAGTTACCGCGTGATGATGAGCGAGACCCGTCGTCTCTTCCCGGATGCGATCATTTATGCCATCGGTGTTCCCTATGTGGAAGAAGCCAAAGTCACCACCGGAGATTACATCAACAACGCCAACGTGGACAAGATGAACAACATCATCCTTAACATCTGCGACGAGGGCGGCTACTATTTCCTTGATGTAAACGAGGTGCTCTCCGATGGAAATCACTCTCTCATCAGCGGAGCATCCAGCGACGGTGTCCATATGTACGAAGAATACTGCAAAAAAATGCTGGATTATCTGAAAACCCATTATGTTTCGGAAACGTCTTCTTCGGAGGCCTTCTCTGAGAGCAGTTCCGAGACCTCTTCGGAAACAGAATCAGAGACTTCTTCCGAGACAGAAACTGCAGCAAGCAATTAACAAAGGAGATTTACCCATGAAAAAACTGAAACTGATCCTCGTTACCCTTCTATCCCTGCTTCTTCTTGCCGCCTGTGGCAGCAAAAAGAGTTCCGGTGAAGTAACCACCGATCCTTCCACTCTCGCCAAACAGCTGGCAGAGGAAACCGTCACCAGCGATACGCTCTCAGAGGTCAGCACCGATATCATGGCTTCCACCTATTTCGTGGATACCACCAAAATCGAGGCTTCCAGCGCTTACATGAGCACCGGCGCTTCTGCCTGCGAGGCCGCTGTCATCAAATGCAGTGATGCTGATTATGCATCTGAGGTGAGCGATCTTCTCAAACAGCGCGTGAGCAACCAGAAAGATCTCTACTCTTCCTACAATGCAGGCGAGACCACAAAGCTGGAAAACGCCATCATCAAGACGTCCGGAAACTACGTTGTACTCTGCGTCTGTGACGATACTTCCAAAGCGGAAGAGATTCTGAAAAATGCAGGTTTTTAATTTCCAATAAAAAAGAGCGCCGAGGCGCTCTTTTTTATTGCTCTTATTTATTCAGATATTCCTCAATCTCTTCTCTCGTGGGAAGGGCCGGGATGCCGCCCATGCGCTGTACGCAGACAGCTCCGGAAGCATTTCCGTACCGGAGAGCCTCTTTTACGATGTCCTCGGTAAGATCAGTCTTCGTGGTGACGCCGCTCATGAGGATCCTGGAAAGGAAACCGCCCCAGAAAGCGTCTCCTGCTCCGGTAGCGTCCACTGCATGTACCTTGTGACCCGGCTGATGTCCGGTGTGACCGTCGAAGAAGTATTTTGCACCGTCAGCTCCCAGAGTCTCGATGACAACAGAGATGCCGTGCTCTTTCATAAACGCGGGGATGTTCTCCTCTCCGCCTACGAAATAGAGTTCCTCCTCGGAGATCTTCAGAAAGTCCACATAGTCGTAAACCTGGTCTGCCACTTCCTTGCAGGCTGCCTCGTTCTCCCAGAGGGTATCTCGGTAGTTCACATCGAAGCTCACCAGTTTGCCATTATCGTGGGCAAGCTTCATGGCATAAAGGTTTGCGCCTCTGGCCGGCTCTTTGGTCATATTTACAGATCCTGCATGAACCATCTTGGCCTGGCGGATCTCATTTTCATCGATATCATTCTTCGTAAGAAGCATATCTGCTCCGGGTTTTCTGGCGAATGTGAAGGATCTCTCTCCGTTCTCATATAAGGTAACGAAAGCCAGCGTGGTAATTGCTTCCTTCGTCAGCTCCGGGCAAAGAACCTTCACGCCTTCTTTCTCCAGAGTCTCTTTCAGAAAACGTCCGAAATCATCATCACCCAGTTTGCCGACAAATCCGGTAGAAAGACCGTTTCTGGCAATAGCGATCACTGCATTGGCCGGGGCACCTCCGGGATTACGCACATAAGAATTGGCTTCCTTTCCCGGTGTAAAGTCGATCAACATTTCTCCTACGCTGATTACATCCATGGTAGTTCCTCCTTGTGTTTTATCCTGTATAGTATACACCAGAACCTGTCGAAAAATCAATTGACTTTTTCCCTATTTTATCCAATAATGGATGTTATGTGCGAAAGGAGTCTACATCATGAAATTACAGCGTCTTTTGAATCTGACCAGGAAGGCGGTGGAGGAATATCAGATGATCCAGGACGGAGACCGGATCGCCGTGGGCGTCTCCGGCGGAAAGGACAGTCTGACGCTTCTCTATGCGCTGGCCGGTTTAAGAAAATTTTATCCGCATCCTTTTGAGATTTATGCCATCTCCGTGGATCTGGGCTATCCGGGGTTTGACCTTTCTCCGGTAAAGGAGCTCTGTGAACGCCTTGCAGTTCCCTATACCATCGTTCCCACAAAGATTGGCGAAATCATCACCGCGGCCGGTCAGGAGAGCCATCCCTGCTCTCTCTGTGCGAAAATCAGGCGCGGCGCTCTCAACCAGGCGGCAAAGGAACTCGGCTGCAATAAAGTGGCTTACGCCCACCATTCCGACGATATCGTGGAGACTATGATGCTCTCCCTCATGTACGAGGGACGTTTCTACTCTTTTCCGCCGGTGACTTATCTCGATGGGATCGATCTCACCGTAATCCGGCCGCTGATGTTCGTCTGGGAGGCGGAGATCATCGGTTTCAAAAATAAATATGAGCTTCCCGTGGTGAAAAATCTCTGTCCGGCAGACGGGCATACGAAGCGGCAGGAAGTGAAGGAGCTCATCCGGGAGCTGAACCGGAAGAATCCCGGGGTGAAGGAAAGGATGCTGACGGCCGTTTTGAATGGAAATATTTTTGACTGGCCGGAGAGATTTATCGGACGTTCAGAACAATAGACCTCAGGTCTACGCTTCGCTTCGGTCGGTGCAAAACGAGTCCCACCGGGACTCAGCACCCCGTGCATTTCATGCACTCTCGCTGCTTCGCAGCTTCTGTCTGAACTGGTTTTATACTTTGTTCATAAATATTTGATATTATCATCATGTCATTTTAATAAGAATTGTGATAGAATAGGAGAGTCGAAAAAATATCATACAGGAAGTGATTTCATGAATACAGAGGTAATTTATGTGAGCGGCACCGGAAACACCGCCGCTGTGGCAAAAGAAATTTTTCAGGCCCTTCCTTCTTCACCGAAAGACATTCAGGAACTGGACCGGGCCAGAAACCCCCTCTCCGCCGACTGTTATTTCATCGGCTTCTGGGCCAATCGTGGCACTGCCAGCGTCGAGGTCCTGGATTTTTTATCGGAGCTCCACGGAAAAAAGGTGGCCTTTTTCGGCACCTGCGGCATGGGAAATTCCCCGGAATACTACGCGGAGCTGGAAAACAAGGTCCGCGCCTTTCTCCCGGACGACAATGAATACTTCGGCAGCTTTTTCTGCCAGGGAAAAATGCCCATCCGGGTGCGTGAAAAATACGAAGCTATGCTCGGCACCGAGCATGACCAGCTGGCCAGCCGGCTCATCAAAAATTTCGATGAAGCGCTTTTTCATCCCTCTGCTGAGGATTTCCGAAAAGCCGCTTCTTTTGCCAAAAACATCAGTAAAAAAATGGAGGCAGTTCTATGAAGGATAAGTTTCAGCGTTTTATGGCAGGTCGTTACGGCGTAGATGAACTGGGGAAATATTCCCTCTATCTCACGATCGCCCTTCTCATCATCGGACTTTTCGTCCGGAGCCGTTTCTTAAACGGTATCACTTTTATCCTCGTCCTTGTTCTGTACTTTCGCATGTTTTCCAAAAACTATGCCCAGCGCAGAAAAGAAAACGAGATTTTCCTGAAATACAAAAATCAGGCGGTCCGCTTCTTTAACAAAGAAAAACAGATGACTCAGGACCGGGTGAAATTCCATATCTACACCTGTCCCAGCTGCGGACAGAAGATTCGTATTCCCAGAGGAAAGGGAAAGATCGCTATCACCTGTCCGAAATGCAAAACCGAATTCATCAAAAAAAGCTGAAGTCAGACTTCAGCTTTTTTTATATCCTTCTTCAGCTCCGGTCCGCCGGATTTGAAGAAATATTCTTTGTTCGCTTTGCTCAGATTGAGATAACGGGACTGGCCCCGCCGTCTCAGGACCTGGGAGAGTCCCAAAACTTTATTGTAGACCCAGAAGGAATAAATCAGAACATCATTTACCTTTCCGATCTTATCCTTCGTGGTCTTATTGTAAATACTGCCTCCGTAGGTGATTGGGGCTTTTGCTTTAACCAGCGCGATAAGTTCCGACTCCTTGGTGACATTCTCAGGCAGGCGGGTATAGGCTGTGCCAATACAGTCCGTCTTGTGGGAATCGCTGCCGCCGAAACCGGGCTTGTTGTAAATATTCGCCAGCTGTCTGGCCTGAATATTCCGCTCCGCATTCTCGCAGGAATTAAAGGTCTCAATAAAGTCAAATTTTTCTACAATGTTCCGGTTTTTACGAAAATACCGGGTATTGGTGAAGCTCAGATATTTTTCACCGAACGGATGGGCCGGACCCACAATTCCGCCGAAGGCATGCACGATAAAGAGCAGCATCGGCAGCGGCATCCCCCGCATTTCCAGAATGCGAAGCTTCACATTTTCAGGCATCACTACCAGCATATGGCCGGCATTATTGGTGTCATACTCGATTCCTTTCAAAACCACAAAATCTTTGTATTTTTTCCCTTTCAGATGTTCCTTCCAATAGCGGTAACCGTTATAGGTATCATGATCGGTGATGAGCATACCGTCGTAGCCTTTTTCCTTCAGGATGCGGATGTACTCCTCCACCCCGATCTTACTGTCCACAGACCCTTCATGGGTATGGCAATGCATATCCAGCTTCAAACCAATCCCCTCCCTGTCATCCGGTTAGAACTGTCCTTTGTTCAGGATCAGACGGACACCAAAGGGATTCATGATAATTCCTTTTGCCTGTTTCAGAATCACAGCATTGAGCTTTTCGTAGGGGATCACTGCTGCACGGAACTTGCCGTCACGGCAGAATTTGAAAAATTCCGGCATATCGGTAAAGATCGGCTGATAGATATCGCCGTTTTTCATCTTCATGAACGGTACTTTGCTCTCTGTCTCGCCGTTTTCCTTATCTGCAGTCTGTACCGGCACGATGAAGGTTCCCTCGCGGAAGTGAGTCAGCATCTCATCCTCCAGCTCACGGAATCTCGGCTGCTGGCCGATACCCGGTTTGCGGCGGATCTCCTGCATATAGTAGATCGTGGTGAGTTCAAGCTCGGGATTCTCTACCTTTACCTTGCCCTCCGGCAGTTTGGAATAATCCGGTCTTCTCACCAGATCCGTCAGCTGAATGGACTGTGCCTCATCCGTACCGAAGTCAATGTTCAGGCCATTGACACCCATCATAAACAGGCTGGAATAGAAGCCCAGGAACTGTTTGTTCTCCAGCTTCACTGCAACGATCGGATTCTCGTGCTGTCTGTAGTCCTCAACCAGCTTCTTCGCATCCTCCTCCTTGTGGAAAAGGAATACCTGATCGTCATAGCTCTCCGGCTCGCAATATACATACGGCATCTTGGTGCATACACTCATGATCACATAAATCTCCGGTGTTTTCTGAAGCTCTTCCAGAAATGCCTTCTTTTCATTCGTCTCCATGGTTATTCTGTCCTTTCGTAACTGTTCAGAACCTCGCGGGATAGTGGCTCCTGAATAGTTACATCCTCTCTAATATTAATAATACGGTAAAATTTCATAAAACTTTGGCCGCATTTCGTAATTCTATTATACCTTTTTTCTTCACAGCGGTCAAGCAAAAGTCCCAAAAGCCATCAGAGAGCTTCAATTCTCTTTTTGATCCGGGCGCTGCGGTCCTCGAAAAGGAGTTCTTTGTTGTAGCGGTAATAGCGTTCGCAGTCGTATTCTTTAAGAAATTCGATGCTGTTCCAGTCCGTATTGAGTTCGGAGAGGAAGACCACCAGCTCCTGGCTGTTCAGGAAGGCCGCCTCAAAGAAATCAAAGGCGTGCTCCAGCGTTTCCCCGGCTTCTGTAAAGAAAGCTTCGTAGGCTTCTTTTTCTCTGGCGAAAAGGGCTTTTAAAGTGTCGAAGCCTTCCTCTCCTTTCAGAGCACCCTTGAGTCGAAGTTCTGCCTGATAGCTGCCCAGAATCCGGATACTCTCCTTATAAATCACATCCTCCCGGTGATCCAGAAGCTCCTGCTTCTTTTTCTTTTCCCGCTCGGTTTCCAGAAGGGACGTAAATCGCTCCAGCGCCGCCGCTGTCTCCTCGGTCTCATCCAGATTCATTTTCAAATCTTTCAGAACCTCAAAGACCTTTTCCGTCACGGCCTCCTGCTCCATGGCGCGGCGGATCGCTTTCCGGACACCGGAAAGAAGCAGATGAACCACGCTCATACGCTCGTCAAAGGAAGCATGGGCCACTTTCGCCAGCATCCGGTCAAAACTTTCTCCGCGAAGGATGGCTTCCACCTGATAATCAGCCTGGTATTTCTGGTAGAGATCGTAATAGGAGGCAAAATCCCGGGCAATCTTCGGGTGCTGGATATACTGGAGTACCAGGTCCGCATCCACAGTCTTTTTAAGCTGCTCATAGACCTGGATGATCCTGGAAAGATCCTCCCAGCCTCGCGGCGTGGCGAATTTCCGGCCCTCCACCGTGGTCTCCATCTTGTAAAAATAGCTATTCCGAAGGTTTAGGTAAGACAGGATGGCCGGGTGGATACCCTCTTTGTAGGCGTATTCCTTCCAGACGTCAAGATCCGGCTCCACGGGGATTTTTTTCACACGGTCCAGCGTCACCACATCGAAATCCCGGACCGATTTGTTGTACTCCGGCGGATTTCCTGCTGCCACGATGACCCAGCCCTCAGGAATCGCATGATTTCCGAAGGTCTTGCACTGCAGAAACTGGAGCATCGCCGGGGCCAGAGTCTCGGACACGCAGTTGATCTCATCAATGAAAAGAATTCCCTCTGAAAGACCGGTCTCCTCCATCTTATCGTAGACGCTGGCCACGATCTCGCTCATCGTGTACTCCGTCACGGAATATTCCTGCCCGCCATACTGTTTCTTTGAGATAAAAGGAAGGCCGATGGCGCTCTGTCTCGTATGGTGGGTGATGCTGTAGGCCACGAGGGCTACACCGCACTCCCGGGCCGCCTGCTCCATGATCTGAGTTTTTCCGATGCCCGGGGCGCCCAGAAGCAGGATCGGGCGCTGGCGCACCCTGGGGATCAGCCAGTCTCCATATTCATCTTTGGATAAGTATGCCTCCACGGCATCTATAATTTCCTGTTTTGCTCGTTTGATGTTCATAAGTTCTCCTTCTTTACAGTATTAGTACAGTGAATATTAAGTAACCGCCATATTGATTTGTCTGATTTTTCATCTGCTGCGTTGTCGTCAATCGACGTAGCCACCGCTACGCCTCATTCCTCCGCCTTGCATATGAAGAAATCATCCTGCGTCAATATAGCAGATACTTAATTTTCACTGTACTAGTTTCATCGCCCAGGGCGGTACGTCCACGTCCCGGTAGTCTTCCCGCATGAAAACAAAGACCGTATCATAGGGCGGCATTTTCACCGGGAAGATACCGTAGCCGTCGGTGAAATAGATCAGCCCCCGAAGCTTCGTAAAGGCCCCTGCCTCCAGAAGCTGGGACACATAAGTAAAAGCAGGGCGGAAATCCGTTCCGCCAAAGCCATGGACCGTAAAATTCTTCAAATATCGCTCCATCTCCCGGCTGTCATGGATCACCTGATCCTCCCGGATCTTCTCATCGCACTGGATGATGTGAACATTGATCTTCCGGAAAAAGCTCTCCGACTCCGAGAGTACCGAATAGGTCTCCTCCAGGAAATGACGGATCAGCTCCCCCTTGCAGGACATGGAGGTGTCGATGACGATGACAAAATCCTCAATTTTCCGGATTTCTTTCGTCTCCAGTGGCTCAATCAGGGGCATGTTTCCGTAATGTTCCAGCCCGTAGGTATAGAAAATATAATCGAAAGAATCCGGGTCCACCTGCATCTCCTCTTTCAGAACCGAAAACTTCCGCAAAAACTCTTTGTAATCGTAGCGCTCCCGGTTTTCCACCTGGATTCGCTCGAGAAGGCTCTTGGAATCCCCTGCTGCCTCCTTAGCCAGAGTCTCCATCTCCGTCTGCATTTTTTCCCGGAGATCCTGCCACTCCTTCTGACGGTTTCTGGCGGTGTTCCCCTTACCATCCCGCAGCCAGCGGCTGTGATCGTCCAGCCGAAACTCCCCGGCCATCCGGGCCAGAGTCTCTTCCTCCTGGATTTTTTCCAGCTGATGGTAAATGCCCTCCGCCGTCAGGACCTTCAGCTCCTCCTTCATTTTCCGGTAGCATTCTTTCCGGAAAGCGCCGGGTCTACGGTAAACCGCCGGAAGATACAGCTCATCCAAAATGGACTCCACCGCCATATCGCAGGCCAGATCCCAGCGAAAAGCGTCTCTTTTCTCTCCCTGCCAGAGGTGGCAAAAGAGACAGTGAAGCACCTCATGGAGATAGAGCCGGTTGACCCGCACTTTTCCGTTCAGGAAAGCGTTCAGAAGCCAGTCCGGATTGAAATAAAGAAAGCCACCGTCGGTACCAAGGGTCTCACAGCCGGGATCTGCCTGAAAATGCAGGGCAGAAAGGGCCGTATCCAGGTAACGCAGGGCGAAATAGAGCTCATTCCGGGCATTTGCCAGAATATCGCTGGCGATATCGAGCTTCTCTTCTTCTTTTTTCTGCAGTTCATGAATGGGATTCAAAGCTCAAACACCTTCCTTTTGATCTTCGTATTCTGATGAAGCCGGTCCATAAAGAGGCTCACCGCCTCCATGTCTTTCTGCTCCTGCGCCATGGAAAGAAGCTGTTCCAGTGCTTCCCGATCCGGTTTCACTCTCTCAAGAAGAGCTCCCAGGCTCCGGTAATCCTTCTCCTTCGTCAGAATCCGGGCCGCCTCCACAAGATGCTCCCGGATGTGGGAAAGATAATGTTCTTCCGCCTTTTCGCCCAGTTCCACAGGAAAAAGAAGCCGTCCCAGCGCCATCTCCAGGACCACGCCTTCCTCCTCCCAGGCTTTTGCATAAGGGAAAAGTTCATCATATTCCCGGATGTTAAGGCTGTTCCGGGCAAAACAGTTCCGGTAACGAAGGCCGCTCCCGTGGATGTGATTTTCCAGAATCCGGGCCGGAGTGTTCTCCACACCCTCCTCGAAAAATTCCGGGAACCAGAAAACGCCTTTCAGGCCCTCTTTTTTCCAGTCCACCCGGATTGTCTCCGGAAGCTCCGTCAGAATTTCTCTGAGAGCTGAGGTCCCGTCCGACTGGACTGTGATCCAGATTTCCTCCACCTGATGACAGCCGGTGAAGGCTCCGGCCCCCACATCCATGCAGGTTCCACCCAGAGCGATTTTTTTCAGTTTCCGGCAGTTGTAAAAGGCGTAGCGCCCGATTTTTTTCAGAGTCTCAGGAAGAAAGACTTCGCTTACTTTTTCTCCGGAGACAGAGAGGTTTTCATCGGTGCCGTCTGCGGTCTCGCCGTCTTCCCGGCAGAAACGGCCGGTCTCTATCACTTTTTCAAGGTCTTTTTGGTCGATATGATCCGAAAAGGCATAGGGACCAAGCTCTGTCACCGGCTTTCCTTCCACCATTTCCGGCAGTACCACAGAGGGATCCCCCCCGAAGGAACGCAGAATCCGGATACCAGCCGCTGTTTCTTCATATAAAAATCTCATTGTTTCACCAAACTTTCTAAAATTGGGAACCGCTGTTCCCACAATTTAGTATACCACACTTTATTCCCGGTTGCACATTTTCTCCCAAACGTCTATAATGAACACAGCGAATTTTCTAAGGAGGTTTACAATCATGGCTGTACATACGCTTGAAAACGACCGTCTGGCCATCACCATCGATGACCACGGCGCGGAATTATCCCGCATTTTTGACAAGAAAAACAACAGGGACGTACTCTGGGAGGCGGACCCCAAATTCTGGAAACGGCATGCTCCCATCCTTTTCCCCAACGTCGGCCGCCACTATGAGGCCAACTACCGCTATAAGGGCGTGACCTATCCTTCTCAGGCTCACGGCTTCGCGAGAGATACGGATTTCACCCTGTTTTCTGAGACGGAGACTTCCGTGACCCACCGGATCACTTCCACCCCGGAGACAAAGAAAGGCTATCCTTTTGACTTCGTACTCACCGTGACCCAGACCCTGAAAGGAAATGAAATCCAGGTGGAGTGGGATGTGGAAAATACCGGCGACGATGTGATGTATTTCACCATCGGTGGGCATCCGGCCTTCAAGGTACCTGCTCTTCCCGGCACGAAATACTCGGACTACAAACTTCTTTTCCACACGGAAAAAGATCCGGTCTACTTCCTCATCGATCAGAAATACGGCACAATCCTGGCCGACCAGTCCAGAGTCCTTCCGCTGGAAAACGGAAGCGCTCAGTTGACGGATCACATGTTTGACAACGACGCCCTGGTCTTCGACCACCAGATCGACTGGGCCGGCATCGGTTATCCCGACGGAACGCCTTACGTTTCCTTAAGCTGCCCGGGCTTTACAAGCTTCGGTATCTGGGCTGCGAAAGGCGCTCCCTTCGTCTGTCTGGAGCCCTGGCTCGGCCGTGCAGACAATTACGGCTTCACCGGCGATCTCTCCGAGAAACCGGATATCAACCGTCTGGAGGCCCACAAAACTTTCCACGCTCAGTACACGATCACGATTCACTAAAAAAACAGCAGGGAGTCCATCAGCAAGACTCTCTGCTGTTTCTTTTTATGAGGATTTTGCGCTCTTTTTCACTTCAAAGCCGTATTCCACGGTCCCCTGGTCAAACTCTGCCGTCACAAGATAAATGCCCTTATCCAGAAGATCCTTCAGAATGAACTGCTTTTTGCCATTTTCATCCTCTTCCTCTGAGACCTTGATGAGTTCACTCTCCGGCTCATCATTTTCTTCTGTCTCTTCCGTGCTCTGTTTTTTCAGCGACGGCTCATAGCGGATCACCGAAACGTCCTTCGCCTCCCTCGAAAAATAGAGAAGCACGTCCGTTTTCTCATTCAAACGTATGTCGTTGAGGGTATCCCACTCCAGAACAAACGCGGCATCCACGGAAACCTCCTGGTCTTCACCGTTTTCATCGGTATAACTCCAGGTATATCCGCCCCTGTCCGCCACTGCACTCACCACTGCCTCTTTCGTACGGTACTCCAGATTCAGATAGGGTGGTTCCGAAGGATCCGGCTCCTGATAGACCTCGTCCACCAGGCTCTCATACTTTTCCGCATCCTCTTCCGTTCCCTGTTTGGTGACAACAATCCGGGTCACACCGGGATACTGGCCGGGATAACTTTCCAGCATGATACCGTCTCCGTAGATCTTCACCAGATCGCCGGTAGTAAGCTCCTCAGTTCCTTCCGGAATGTAGGCATCAAAAAGTACATCTGTGGAGGTATCCACAAAAATCTGAAAATCATCGCCTTTTTCAATGTACATGGCCTCGATGGGCTTTTCCTCTTCCCCGCGGCTCTGACAGCCGCCCACGAGAAAGACGGAGAGCGCTGCCGCAGCCAAAAACAATCGTCTTTTCTTCATAAAGCACCTCCCGGTCTTTTTTCTACAGTATACCATGTTTGCCGGGATCTTATTTTAATTTTTCTTTATTTTTTTCTGAATTACGCCATGGAATGGTCCACGAGTTTCTCAATCCAGACCCCTTTCTTCACCAGAATGTAGCCAACAACACATTTCAGAATATCCGCACCCTGGCAGATAAAGTAAAGTGGCTGGATCGGAAGGTCTGTAAAACGGCTCAGGCAGTAAGCCAGCGGAATGCTCACCACCCAGACGTAACCGCAGTCAAAGAAGAAGGTAATGACGGTCTTTCCGCCGGAACGCAGAGTAAAATAGGAAGCGTTCACGAAGGCGTTCATCGGCATGAGGATCGCCGCCACCCAGATAAAGTCTCTCGCCATCTCACGGATCGCAGGCTCTGTGTTATAAAGTCTCGGGAAGAAAGGTGCGAAAACAGCCATTCCCACGCCGACCACCGCACAGCTGACCACGGAGAAAAAGATCAGCTTCACGTCGGTATCCTTCGCCTCTTCCATCTTGCCTGCGCCGAGAAGCTGGCCCACGATGATAGCCACCGCATTTCCCATGGCCATGAAAACGATACTGAACAGGTTGGAGATCGTGGAGGAAATGTTCATGGCAGCCACCACGGAAAGTCCTCTCACGGAATAGCACTGCATCAGAGCCGCCATTCCCAGAGACCAGAGGGTCTCGTTCAGCATCAGCGGTGTACCCTTTCGCAGAATCTGACCGGCCAGATGGACCGGAATATGGAAATTTCTGTAGAGACCATGGGCGAAGAGATTCTCCTTCGTATGGCGGTGCGTCCAGCTGATGACGATGGCGACCTCCACAAAACGGGCCGTCACCGTCGCCACAGCAGCTCCCTCAGCTCCCAGCTTCGGGCAGCCGAATTTACCGAAGATCAGAAGATAATTCAGCATGAGGTTTACCAGGACAGAGACAATGCCCGCCTTCATCGGAAGCATGGTCTCTCCGGTCTCTCTTAAGGTTCCCGCATAAGACTGCACCAGGGCAAAGGGCAAAAGTCCCGGAATCATGATACGAAGGTAAGCCATACCGTAAGCCAGCGTTTTTTCCGGATCCACGCTCTCGCTCTCCCCGCTGAGATAAAGGCGGATCAGCTGCTCTCCCGCTCCGGTAAAAATCAGCGCCGCACACAAAAATAAGAGTACCGAAATTACGAGTTTGAAGCG
The DNA here is from genome assembly GCF_020686945.1 of Fusicatenibacter faecihominis. Taxonomy (NCBI): domain Bacteria; kingdom Bacillati; phylum Bacillota; class Clostridia; order Lachnospirales; family Lachnospiraceae; genus Fusicatenibacter; species Fusicatenibacter faecihominis. The sequence continues at coordinate 81,126 of NZ_JAJEPR010000009.1, forward strand.
CAGCGTATCACGAACGCCCTCGTGGTCTCCGCTTCCATAAAACTGGGCCCCGAAAATACCCGCTCCGGATACCGCCCCGAAGATGCAGAGGTTGAATACGAAAATCAGCTGGTTGGCAATGGCCACGCCGGACATCTGCTCTGTTCCCACCTGACCTACCATAATGTTGTCCAGAAGGCTCACAAAGTTTGTGATTCCGTTCTGTATCATGATCGGAACCACCACTGCGAGAACCATCCGGTAAAACCGTTTGTCCCCAATATACTTTTTCACTTTTTTCTTCCTTTCTTGCTGTCATTCGTTTTTTTGCGTCAGTATTTCTAATATATCGCACCTTTCCAATAAAAGCAATTCTTTTATTCCCGCGAGCAACGAGCCAAGTAGCCATGCTTGCATGGATATTTGGCGACTGCCGCGAGGATCAAATACTCGTTGCTTGCAACGGAGTATTTGATTGACAGCCGCTGTAATTCCCGCTACGATAACAGAAGGAGGTGTTTTTCTCATGAAAATTCTGACCACCGGTTTTGCGCCTTTTGGCGGCGAGACCATCAATCCGTCCTATGAGGCGGTCCGTCTGCTCCCGGAAACCATCGGAGAGCACCGTATCACAAAGCTGGAACTTCCCGTCACCTTTGAAGGCACTCCCGCCCTGCTCGCAGAAAAGGTCCGCGCCCTGAATCCCGACGTTCTTATCTCCGTAGGGCAGGCAGGAGGCCGTCCCAACATCACGCTGGAACGCGTGGCCATCAATCTTATGGACGCCCGGATCCCCGACAATGACGGTTATTCCCCGGAGGATATTCCCGTGGAAAAAGACGGAGAGACAGCCTATTTCACGACGCTTCCCGTGAAAAAAATGATGGAAGCCATGAACGAAGCCGGGATTTCCACCAGCCTTTCCTACTCCGCCGGTTCCTATGTCTGCAACACCGTCATGTACGCCGGTCTTTATCTGGCCACCCATGAGTTTCCCGGTATGCGTTCCGGCTTTATCCATGTTCCATTTATCCCGGAACAACTCGAAGGAAAGAAAGAAGGCACGCCAGCCATGGAGCTCTCCATGATTGCAAAAGGGCTGGAAATCGCCATCAAGGCCCTGTAAACAAAGAAATCCCGGAAAAACCTTTTCTTACCTGGTCTTTCCGGGATTTTTTTCTTACTGTTTTTAAATATTCAGATTTCCCATGCTTTTCAGGCCGATGGCCAGAGTGGAAGTATTGTGAAGCAGGGCGGAAGTCGTCGGCATGATCACGCCGGCCACGCCCAGGGCGATGAGGCCTGCGTTGAAGCCTACGATGAAGCGATAGTTTCCGTGAATCCGTTTCATCAGGCCGTCGCTGATCTTCCGGAGAATCACAACCTCCTCTAGATTATCTGCTCCGATCGTGATATCGGCAATCTCACGGGCGATCTCTGCGCCATCTCCGATGGCAATTCCCACATCAGCCGCGGAAAGAGCCGGAGAATCGTTGATGCCGTCGCCAATCATGATCACCTTCCGGCCTTTGGATTTCTCTTTCTCCACAAAGCTTGCCTTGTCTTCCGGCAGCACTTCGGAATAATACTCGTCAACGCCAACCTTTGCCGCGATGGCTTTCGCCGTACGGTCGCTGTCTCCGGTCATCATGACGATCTTCTGGAAACCTACTTTTTTTAGGTTCTTAATGACGTCGCGAGCCTCCGGACGCAGCGGATCTTCGATACAGATCACGGCTGCCAGCCTGCCCTCGATAGCGAGATACAGGTGGGAATACTCCTCAGGAAGCTCTGCAAACCTCTGCTCCATGCCCTCAGGGATGACGCATTTTTCATCTTCAAAGACAAAATGATGGCTTCCGATGATGACTTTCTTCGTTGCAATGGTGGTGGAAATGCCGTGGGCCACGATATATTCCACTTTGGAATGCATTTCCTCGTGGGAAAGATTCTTTTCCTTTGCTGCGTTGACCACTGCTTTTGCCATAGAGTGCGGGAAATGCTCCTCCAGGCAGGCAGCGATACGAAGAAGCTCATCCTCGCTCTTCTCGCAGAAGGAAACAACCTTTGCAACGGTAGGTCTTGCCTTGGTCAGGGTACCTGTCTTATCAAAAACAATGGTGGAAGCCTCAGAAACCGCCTCCATGTATTTGCCGCCCTTGACTGTAATCTTGTGGGTGCTGGCCTGACGGATTGCAGACAGCACGGAGATCGGCATTGCAAGCTTCAGGGCGCAGGAGAAGTCTACCATCAGAATGGACAGGGCCTTGGTGGCATTTCTCGTCAGCAGATAGGTCAGAGCCGTTCCGCCCAAAGAATAGGGAACCAGACGGTCAGCCAGATGCTCGGCCTTGCTCTCCACACCGGATTTCAGTTTCTCGGACTCCTCGATCATCGTAACGATCTTGTCATAACGGCTGCTGCCGCCCACAGATTTCACTTGGATCGTCAGCTCGCCCTCTTCCACAACGGTTCCTGCATAAACGGAACTGCCCTCGGCTCTCCGTACAGCCACGGATTCACCGGTCAGGGAAGCCTGGTTGACCATAGCCTCGCCGGCTACTACGGTTCCGTCGAAGGGGATCACGGTTCCCATATGAATCACAAGCTGATCGTCCAGCTTCACATCGTTGGCGGAGATCTGAACTTCCTGACCGTCCGCCTGTTTCAGCCATACGGAACCTACATTTAAGGACATCGTACGCGCCAGATCTCCGACGGATTTCTTATGTGTCCACTCTTCCAGAAGTTCTCCAATTCCTAAAAGAAACATGATGGAAGCTGCGGTGTTTATATCGCCGCGGAAAACGGAAACGCCGATGGCCGTCGCGTCCAGGACCGGGACTTCGATCTTCCTTCGCCAGAGAGTCTTGACGCCTTTCCAGATGTACTTTGCGGACATAACCGTCGTATAGCAGGCTCTGATGGGTGCCGGAAGGAGAAACTTTCTTCCATAATGAAAGAGAATTTTGTTGATGAGTTTTTCCTGGTAACGGCTGTTCAGTTCTCTTCCGGAGTTCTCAATCACACCCTCCGGAGTTTCCACTTCATCATAATGGAAGCTCCGCAGAGCCTGGATCACAACCTCTCTGGGGCAGCTGTAGCGGATGGCCGCATCTGCTGTGCGGTCATAGACATTGGCTGACTCCACACCCGGAATCGTCTGCAGATAATAAAGCAGGGTATCGGCCTGCTCGTAACTCATTCTTTTCTGGGCCATATGAACTCTCATACGTCCCTTTATTTCGTGCTTAATCCGAAATTTCAACTGGCTCACTCCTTTAAAAACACCTGCAGAAAGCTCTGCAGGTGTCTTCTTTTTTACTCTTCTGTGGTCTCGGTCTCTTCTTTGAAATCAGTGGTGGTCTCGTCCTCTGCTGCATCCTCGAAGGCTTCCTCAGCAGCTGCGCGCTCCTCGTTGATTTCCTTTGCGCCCTCGTAAATATCAGTTGCGTTTTCCTGAACGGTGGTGACGGTCTTCATCACACACTCTTTCGCCCGGAGAACTGCTGCGGTGCAGTTGGTGTAAAGCTTCTTCGCATCCTTACTGGACAGTGCCTTGATTCCTGCTGTTCCGAAAAGAACGCCTGCTGCAAAGAGTCCCGGATTTTTCCAATTGATATCACTGAATTTTGCCATTTTTATGTACCTCCTGATATGTGATTGTTTTAGTGTCTTTGAAATTTAGGAGTTATTATATATCAGGATTCGACCAAATTTCAAGTTATTTTTCGTTTTTGATATTTTTTTTCATCTATCAGGCATTTGCCACGCAATACTCATCGAGAACAGTCTTCAGAGCCGCTGCACTGCTGGTATGAATTCTGGCGATGGGCACGTTGTTCCTCTTTGCCTCCTGAGCGGCAGTAATTACCATTTTATGGGAAACGGTATTGGTAAACAGGATCAGAAGATCCGGACAGCCGATCTTTTTTCTCACAGATCCGTGCTCCTTCGGGAATACCTTGGCCTTGCAGCCATAACATTTACAGATATCTGAATACTGACAAACCATTCTTTCATTTCCACCGATAATTACTACGCTCATAGATTCCTCCTGACTATTAGTTAGCTTGTTCTAACCTATATATTTAAAAATCGCGGCCGGAGTTCACTCCCGCCGCATACGTTAGTTTCTTCTAACCAAAATCATACCGGAATATTGTTTTTTTGTCAAGACAATTTATTGATAAAATGTGATCATTTTCCGGTAGTCCGATGGGGTATGGTTCATCACCCGACTGAAAAGCTGCTGAAAATTTGCCGGGGTTGGAATAGCCCACCCGCATCCCGATTCCCGCGATGCTCTCCTCCGTCTCGTACAGCTCCCGGAAAAGTTCCCTTGAGAGTATCATAGCACGCCGTTTTTGCTTTTTCCACCCCAAAACGGAACAAAATGCTCCAAAACGATTTTTATTTCTCCTTGAGCGCTTTCTCCAGCGCCTCAGTATCGAAGTGATCGAAGGAGATCTCACAGCCGCCTGCCTCACGGCTCAGAACGTTTACCGCATAGTACATGATATCCTTGTACTCTCCGTCAATGCTTTCCATACGCAGCATTTTCCGGTCATCCGTGAATGCCACTGCCTTTACGTCTTCTCTTGCAGCGAGCTCCTTTACAATCTGCTCTGCCTGTTCCTCTGTAATCGTCTTTGAAAGCCGATAATATCTGCCAATTACCATGATCCTTCATCCTTTCTTTTTTCCGCATAAAGACGCGGTTTACTGTTATTATAGCACGAATCCTCCGCCTGAGGCAGAGGATTGTTGAAAAATTTTCTCATTTTTATCCGTGGTACTCGCCGGTAGTGGAATCGACGATGGCGTAGGGAATGACTTTTCCATCCTTCTCCACATAAACCTGATAGATTCCGCTGCCAAGCTCTTCGTAATGATCCGGTTTTACCCCGCGCTCTTTCATCAGTACGGCTTCAAAAGTTGCCTTCCAGTCCGTTTTCACATCGATGATACCGGCAAATTCCGCTTCTGTCGTGCTCTCCGACTGGGTCTCCATCTCAGCCTCCGTGGTTTTTCCGCTGCAGGCGGTCAGGGACAAAACAACAGCCAGTACCAGAAATTCTGTCATCTTTCTCTTCTGTCTTCTCATCGTTTTTTTATTCCCGTCTTATGCTTTGATGGCCCAGCGCATTTTCGTAGAGCGGGCCCGGCCGTTTTGAACGCACTCCTGGGCTGAGGGACGAATCACGTCTTTGGCATAATCCGCGTAAATTCCGGCCTTATAGCCCTCCTTCAGCGCCTTTTTCACCAGCTTGTCCTCACCGGAATGGAAGGTAAGAATCGCTGCTCTTCCGCCGGGACGAAGAGCATCCGGAAGCTTCTCCATAAACTCATAGAGAACCTCGAACTCCCGGTTCACATCGATGCGGAGCGCCTGAAAGGTCCGCTGGCAAGTCTTTTTGATCGTGTCTTTTTTCTCTTTTTCCGGAAGGAAATCCAGCGTCTTCTCGATGACCTCCCGAAGGGCTGTGGTTGTGTCCATGGGATTGCCTTTCCGGATCTCGTCGGTGATGGCTTTGGCCAGCTCCTCGCAGTAGGGCTCGTCAGAGTTCTCATAGAGCATACCGGCCAGTTCATCCCGGGAAATGGTGCGAAGCCGCTCCGCCGCGCTGATGCCGCTCTCCTGATCCAGGCGAAGGTCCAGAGGGCCGTCCACCTTGAAGGAAAAACCCCGTTTCGGGTTGTCGATCTGCATGGAAGATACGCCCAAATCTGCCAGCAGAAAATCAAAGCCTCCCACCTCTCTGGCAATCTCATCAATCGTGCAGAAGTTCTGGAGCTTGATTGTCAGAATATCCTCGCCGAAACCCAGCTCTTCCAGCCGTTTTTTCGTCTTGGCGGCTTCCTCGTGGTCCACGTCTGTGGCATAGATATGGCCCTCTCCTTTTAAGCATTCCAGCATGGCTTTCGTATGGCCGCCGTAGCCTAATGTAGCGTCAAAACCAATCTCTCCCGGTTTAATCTCAAGGAAATCGATGATCTCCTTTACCATAATGGAAATGTGCATGCCCGCCGGCGTATTGCCCTTTTGGATCACATGCTGAATCGTGTCCTGATATTTTTCCGGCTGAAGTTCCTTATATTTTTCCTCAAATTTCTTCGGATATTTTCCTTTATAGCGCACCCGTCTCTTGTGGGGCTGCTGTGGTTCCTGTGTCATAATATACTCCTTTTTATTTAATCTGCGTCACTTCTGCCTGGAAGTCAGCAAAAGCTTCTTCAATCTCTTCCACGGAATCGTGCTGGAAATCGTCGTTCAGGATAATAATTCCATTGGCGCTCACGGTTCCGTCGTCGCCGAGAATAAAAGTGACTGCTATGGGCTTGCCGTCATCGTAGGTATAAATACAGATATTATTTTCTGTAATCTCCGGAGCCAAAAAAGTTTTTCCTGCGCTGCAGACACTTGCAGCTGCCAGCTCTACAGAGCTGCTGTATCCGCTGATCTGATAGACCATGGAAGTGAAAAGTTTACTTTTTACTATTTTTGCCAGTTCTTCTGAGAGATTGTTCAGAGCTCCAGCTTCATCCAAAGTTTTATAAAATGCATCTGACACCGTAACCTCATACACAGCCTCCGGCTCCGCCCACTCTGCCGTTCCCACTTCTTTCAACAGATTGCTCACATCCTCGCTGGCAGAATAGAGATTTACATAATCTTCGGAACGTACCGCATCTATCACAAGTTCCGCTATCTCTTTTCCTTTCTCATACAGAGTATCTTCCCCTGCTCCCTCCGCCTGACTCATACATACGCCGGCAGAAAGCAGCAGTCCACATGTAAATACCGCTAACCATTTTTTCATCTCTTTTGCCTCCTCAATGCTCCTAGTGTATTTCATCCTAACATGAAAGAGGGACTTTGTCATTCTTTTTTGACTTTTTATTTGAAGGCCTTTTTATTCGAGGGGACAGGCTGACCGCCTTTCCCTTAGAACAACTCTTTCTGCTTAAGGTCAAAAAATATGAGGCTTACGTCAGACTGGTGGGGTAAGACTATATGGCGGGAATGGATGGCGCTGGATATGGGGGTAACTCATTTAGAAATTTTAGAGGTTGAGGGCATGTGATTTTGAGGGTTGATTGACTTATTTTGAAGTTTTTGGGAGTTGCAGTCATGTGATTTCAGTGGGTTCATTGACTGCATTTGGGATTTTTAAGCTTTGCAGTCAATTAGAGCTTATAGAAGTTCTCCATCGCAGCATCTGAAAAGAGCTGTCGCACCAGAAATACTGGCGGACAGCTCCTTTTAATTTGCTATTGAATCTTTTTCAGCCAGGGCTTATACTGGTAAGTAAAATCATTTTTTAGCAAAAAAGGGAAGAGCTCCACAAAAAGCCTTCCCTTTTTCTATGCTATTTTCTATGCTACTTCTTCCATCGTTTCAGCAGTCTCCGTATCGGCTGGCTGCGGATTGAGCATATTCTCCACCGCACTTTCAAGCGTCAGTTTAAACTGAGAGACAAGGTCTTCCGGTACGCCTGCCGCAACTGCATTGGCGGCCAAGCTATCCCAGTTGACCGTCTTCAGATACTCCGTCAGATCATCCTCATCCTCAACAGAATAAACCGGCGTCACGGTATCAAGATCCGGAACTTCCACTTCCGCTGTATAGCCGCCGCGGATGGATAAGGTTGCCAGAGAAATTCCGGAAATTGTAAGGCTCAGATCCATTCTGCTTGTCCCAGCTGTCGAATCAGAAGTGAGATTGATCTCTGCTGCAAAGCTTGAAAGCATATTGGCTTCCTCATCTTCAGATCCATTCGTCGGTATCGTAAGTGTAAATTTACCATTATAGTAACCGGCTTTTTCCGGTTTTGTTTCCAGCTTCTCCACATGAACTGCCAGAGAGTCGGTTCCGTCTACCGTCAGTGTATAGTCTCCTGTCAGAAGGCCATTCTCCGTTGTTCCTGATCCTGTCAGGGCCACGGTGGAACCGTCAGACGCCAGTCCTATAAGAAGTCCTGAAGAACTGCCGGCGGAAGGCGCTTTCCAGACAAAAATCGGGTTTTCCTCTGTTCCCTCCACCGTTCCAAATTCACGACCTACTACCTTGTCCTCTCCATTTACCCATATTTTCGAGTAAATTGCTGTTGAGTTGTCAGCGGATTCATCTGCGGTCTCAACTTCTGAAAGCAGCTCATCCAGAGCATCCTGGAACTCTTTGTACTGCTCTTCTTTGCTGATGCCGGCTTCTGCGGCGCTGTCAAACAGACTCTTAATTTCTTTATCATCCCTGGCAGTTTCAGCAATCTGTCTGACCATCTCCATCGCATTTGCAGCTTTGATCTGGCCCTCATACATGGTACAGTCTTCACTGACACCCTCTTCTGAAACGTTTTCCTGTGCAGAGAGCCCATCCTCCATGTTATCGATTATCAGATGGCCATAGCGTCCCAGGAGAGAGCTCACGGTATCTTTATCCGGAAGAAGGATACTTAGATCAGAAAGAAGATTCATTGACTCTTTCAGAGAATTTGCGGACAAACCATTATCTAAATTCTGCATGGAAATCTGAAGATACCCGCCTGAAATATCCGGAACCTGCATATACTCCATCAGATTCTCCAGATCCACATACGCATTCAGATCACAAAGCCTGGAGTCATTCAGAAGCACCGCCATTTTCACTGCCTCCAGACCTTTCTGAATGGATACGCTTGTGTCCAGACTCACATTGTTAAGCCAGGACAAATCCATTCCTCCTGCCGCACTTCCAAGCAGAAGCTTTCCCGTATCTTCCAGCTTCAGGTCGATCACTGCCTTGGAACCCGTCAGCGCTTTCTGATAATTTTCCAGATAATCATTCCACAGAGAAGCTGTTCCCGCTACAAAATTATCATACGCCGCTGTCTCGGCCTCCCGATAGGAGCCTGCTGCCAATGCAGTATTTCCCCCCACTGTAACAAATGAAGCGGCAGTTGTAATTGCAATTGCCCTTTTCAGCAATTTCCTGCTATGATTCATAGAATAAATCCTCCTTCCTTTTCAGTTTATATTCTTTTTATTGGATTTTAACATATTTTTATGAAAGAATCAACTGATACAAAAACAGCCCCCGATATTTCTATCGGGAGCTGTCGTGTTTAAATCTTTAATTATTTAGCCTTCTTCTCAGCGATAGCTGCCTGAGCTGCTGCCAGACGAGCGATCGGTACACGGAACGGAGAGCAGGATACATAATCCAGGCCAATCTTGTGGCAGAACTCAACAGAGGAGGGATCTCCACCGTGCTCACCACAGATACCAACATGGAGCTTCGGATTAACCGGTTTTCCAAGTTTGATAGCCATCTCCATCAGTTTGCCTACACCAGTCTGATCCAGTTTTGCGAATGGATCGTTCTCGAAGATCTTGGTGTCATAGTAAGCATTTAAGAACTTACCAGCATCATCACGGGAGAAGCCGAAGGTCATCTGAGTCAGGTCGTTGGTACCGAAGCAGAAGAAGTCAGCCTCTTTAGCGATCTCGTCAGCGGTCAGAGCTGCACGCGGGATCTCGATCATGGTACCTACCTCGTACTCGAGATTGATGCCTGCTGCTGCAATCTCAGCGTCTGCTGTCTCAACAACAACTTTCTTAACATATTTCAGCTCTTTTACTTCGCAAACCAGCGGGATCATGATCTCCGGTTTTACAGTCCAGTCAGAGTGTTTCTTCTGAACATTGATAGCTGCACGGATAACAGCCTTGGTCTGCATCTTAGCAATTTCCGGATAGGTAACTGCAAGACGGCATCCACGATGACCCATCATCGGGTTGAACTCATGTAAGGAAGCGATGATGTTCTTGATGGTCTCAACAGATTTACCCTGAGATTTTGCCAGTTTCTCGATATCAGCTTCCTCAGTCGGAACGAACTCATGAAGAGGCGGATCCAGGAAACGGATGGTAACAGGGTTGCCCTCCAGAGCCTCGTACAGAGCCTCGAAGTCGCCCTGCTGATACGGCAGGATCTTCTCCAGAGCTGCTTCTCTCTCTTCAACAGTGTCAGAGCAGATCATCTCACGGAAAGCAGCGATTCTGTCTTCCTCGAAGAACATATGCTCGGTACGGCAAAGACCGATACCTTCTGCGCCCAGCTCACGAGCTTTCTTAGCATCTGCAGGAGTATCTGCATTTGTACGAACTTTCAGAGTTCTGAACTCATCAGCCCAAGCCATAACACGGCCAAACTCACCAGCGATTGTAGCATCTACAGTCTTGATTGCTCCGTCATAGATGTTACCGGTTGTACCATCGATGGAGATGTAGTCTCCCTCATGGAACTCTTTGCCAGCTAAGGTAAATTTCTTATTCTCTTCGTCCATAGCGATATCGCCGCATCCGGATACGCAGCAGGTACCCATACCACGAGCAACTACAGCTGCGTGAGAGGTCATACCACCACGAACAGTTAAGATACCCTGGGAAGCTTTCATACCAGTGATATCTTCCGGAGAAGTCTCAAGACGTACTAATACGACTTTCTCTCCTCTTGCGTTCCACTCTTCAGCATCCTCTGCTGTAAATACGATCTTACCGCAAGCAGCACCCGGAGAAGCACCAAGTCCTTTTCCGATCGGGGTAGCAGCTTTTAATGCAGCAGCATCGAACTGCGGATGAAGCAGAGTATCCAGGTTACGAGGATCGATCATAGCAACTGCCTCTTCCGGAGTCTTATGTCCCTCGTCTACCAGATCGCAAGCGATCTTCAGAGCAGCCGGAGCTGTTCTCTTACCGTTACGGCACTGAAGCATGTATAACTTCTTGTTCTCAACGGTGAACTCCATATCCTGCATATCATGATAATGGTTCTCCAGAGTCTCGCAAACTTTCAGGAACTCTGCATAAGCTTCCGGGAACTCTTTCTCCATCTGAGCGATGGGCATCGGAGTACGAACACCAGCAACTACATCCTCGCCCTGTGCATTGATCAGGAACTCACCCATCAGTTTGTTCTCACCTGTAGCCGGGTCACGGGTAAATGCAACACCGGTACCGGACTCGTTGTTTAAGTTACCGAATACCATCGGCATTACGTTAACTGCGGTACCCCAGGAATACGGGATATCGTTGTCACGACGGTATACGTTTGCACGCGGGTTGTCCCAGGAACGGAATACTGCTTCGATAGCCAGTTTTAACTGTTCAACAGGATCAGACGGGAAGTCTTTGCCCAGCTGATTCTTGTACTCAGCCTTGAACTGCTCTGCTAACTCTTTCAGGTCTGCAGCAGTCAGGTCGATATCGAATTTAACGCCTCTTTCTTCTTTCATCTTGTCGATGAGCTGCTCGAAGTATTTTTTACCAACTTCCATAACTACATCGGAGAACATCTGAATGAAACGTCTGTAGGAGTCGTATACGAAACGCTCGAAGGCCGGATCCGGATTTCCTTTGATCATTGCGTCAACTACTTCATCATTTAAACCAAGGTTTAAGATGGTGTCCATCATACCCGGCATGGAAGCTCTTGCACCGGAACGAACGGAAACCAGCAGCGGGTTCTTAAGATCGCCGAATTTCTTTCCGTTGATCTCTTCCATTTTCTTAACGCCTTCCATAGCCTGAGCCATGATCTCGTCGTTAATTTTACGTCCATCCTCATAGTACTGAGTACAAGCTTCTGTTGTAATTGTAAATCCCTGCGGTACCGGAAGTCCGATGCTTGTCATTTCTGCAAGGTTGGCACCTTTACCGCCAAGCAGGTTACGCATGGTCATGTCGCCTTCGCTAAACATATACACCCATTTGTTTGCCATTTTACCATTTCCTCCTAAACTGTATTTGTCGCACGGGCTAACCCCGTTCAAGGTCGCTGCCCAGATTGCAGCCGACCGCACACTATTATTTTATACATAAATCAGAGAAGAGTCAAGTTAAAATTCCATTTTCTTCTCGAAATAGGAAACGAGATCCTCGATCTTCACTCTCTCCTGCTCCATGGTATCACGGTCACGGACGGTGACTGCTCCGTCAGTCTCGGAATCGAAATCGTAGGTCACGCAGAACGGAGTTCCGATCTCATCCTGACGACGGTAACGTTTTCCGATGTTTCCGCGGTCGTCATATTCGCAGTTCCATTTTTTGCTCAGGGTCTCAAATACTTTTTCTGCGCCCTCGTTGAGCTTCTTGGAAAGGGGAAGCACACCGATCTTCACAGGAGCCAGAGCCGGATGGAAATGAAGCACGGTTCTCACATCGCCGCCCTCCAGCTCTTCCTCGTCGTAAGCGCTGCAGAGGAAAGCCAGAACCACGCGGTCAGCTCCCAGAGAGGGCTCAATAACATAAGGAATGTATTTTTCCTTGGACTCATCGTCGAAATAGCTCATATCCTGGCCGGATACGTTCTGATGCTGGGTCAGGTCGTAATCGGTACGGTCAGCGATGCCCCAGAGTTCTCCCCAACCAAACGGGAACAGGAACTCGATATCGGTGGTACCTTTGCTGTAGAAGCAGAGCTCCTCGGGAGAATGGTCGCGGGCACGCATCTCATCGTCTTTGATACCCAGATTCTTCAGCCAGTCAATGCAGAACTGACGCCAGTACTGGAACCAGTCAAGGTCTGTTCCCGGTTTGCAGAAGAACTCCAGCTCCATCTGCTCGAACTCTCTGGTACGGAAAGTGAAGTTACCCGGAGTGATCTCGTTACGGAAGGATTTACCGATCTGGCCGATTCCGAAGGGAACTTTCTTTCTGGAAGTTCTCTGTACGTTCTTGAAGTTTACGAAGATACCCTGTGCGGTTTCCGGACGGAGATATACGGTGTTCTTCGCATCCTCGGTGACACCCTGGAAGGTCTTGAACATCAGGTTGAACTGACGGATGTCTGTGAAATTGTGTTTGCCGCAGGAGGGGCAGGGAATCTTGTGCTCGTCGATGAAGCCCTTCATCTCTTCCTGGCTCCAGGCATCCACGGAATTCTCCAGCTGGATATCGTTGTCTGCACAGAAGTCCTCGATAAGCTTGTCTGCACGGAAACGCTCATGGCATTCCTTACAGTCCATCAGAGGATCTGAGAAACCGCCCAGATGACCGGAAGCAACCCAGGTCTGGGGATTCATAAGAATCGCGCAGTCCACACCTACATTGTAGGGATTTTCCATGATAAATTTTTTCCACCATGCGCGTTTTACGTTATTTTTCAACTCCACGCCCAGGTTTCCATAATCCCAGGTATTTGCAAGTCCGCCGTAGATCTCGGAACCCGGATAAACAAAACCTCTGGATTTTGCAAGTGCCACGATTTTGTCCATTGTTTTTTCCATGTTTTATCAGTCTCCTTTATTCATATAAAATGTAAGCCAGTGCGGCTGTACTTCCTTCAGTTTCTTTCTCCTGGCCGCTGTTGACTGGGGAAAGAGAGATCGCGCCGTCGGCCGTGGTCTCCGGCTCTTCTGTCTCGCCGGCAGCCTCCGTTTCTGAAAGAACTCTTGCAGTTTTCTTTCCTGTGATCTCCACATTATCGCTGGCATAAACGATATTTCCAGGAACCGTCACAAGGATGGGCTCCGTCAGAATCACGATGCCATAGTTATAGCTGTTCAGGATGTCGTTTCCGGTCACATCCGTGGCCGTCACCTGTCCTTTTTCCACACTCTGGAATTTCCCGGCAAAATCATAGCCGGCCTGATAAGCCTCCAGCACGTCGCCGGTAAAGAGCGTCACGTTGTTGAATTTGGAATAATCGTTTCCCGTCGCATAGCTCATCGTAAGCTCCGCGTTCTGATCCTTCACCTCGAATTTCTTCTTCTTGACGTTTTCCGTGCCGCCGGCCGTATTGTAATCCAGAATAGCCTGGTCGATGCTGGCTTCCAGTTCCTCTGAGCTGTAATAGTCCTTGTCAAAGGATTCTTTTACATAGGAAACCACCTGACCCTTATTATCCACCGAAATGGCTGTCTCCTCCGGTTCAAATTTTTCACAGCCGGAGAGCAGCCCCATTATGAGAACTGCCAGTCCCAGAACTTTTCCTTTTCTCATGGGAACCTCCTACATCTGCTTTGTCCGGAAATGCTTTTTTCACCTCTTCGGACTCATATAGCGTTTTATTTTACCACGGAATTTCCCGCTTGTAAAGCGGGTCCGTGAGCTAAATCAGCATCTCCAGGGAATGAAAGGTGTGGTCCACCCACTTCTTCCGGAACCGATCCATGATCCACTGGATTTCCTCCAGCACCTCCTCCGACACTGTAAAGGCAAAAAGCCGGTTCAAGGGGGCGCTGATGATGTACTGCATCGCGTAGACGGTGGAAGTCTCCACTCTCCTGCCCTCCCCGGGCGCACAGGTCTCACAGAGAAAGCCGTTTCTCCCTAAAGAAAAGCGGTTCAGATGCTCCGTAGTACCGCAGCAGGCACAGTGAAAAGCCTCCGGATACTCGCCGTTTAAGACCAGAACCCGGAGCTCATAGACGTAACGCACCAGTTTTTTCGGCTGCTGCTTCCGGATCATGGCCCGGAGCGCCGCATAGAGAAGCTTCAAAAGCTCCGGCTCCCCTTCGCCCTCCCGGCTGTAATAATCCGCCAGCTCCAGAAAATAGAAACCGTACATGGCGGACTCGTAATCCTCGGTGATCTCCCGGAAATACTGCTGGATCTCCGCCTGCACCAGCCGGTAGGTTCCCCGGCCCTCGTAGCAGGAAAACTCTCCGAAGGCAAAAGGGCTGGCCGCCGCCAGAAGGGGGCTGTTCTGCCTCCGAACACCCTTGGCAAAGGCGGTGATCTTTCCACATTCCTTTGTCAGGATCACCACCCGTTTATCATACTCGCCCGCCGGAGCTGCCAGAAGCACGATGCCGGTGAGCTTTAAAAGATCATTCATTGCAGATCCTTCTTGTTATATCCAAAGTTTTTCATGAGGAAATCGCTGTCCCGCCAGTCCTTTTTCACCTTCACCCAGAGCTTCAGGTTGACCTTCATCTCCAGCATGTTCTCGATATCGTACCGGGCCTGGCTGCCGATCTTTTTCAGCATCTGGCCGCCTTTTCCGATGATGATGCCCTTGTGGGAATCCCGCTCGCAGATAATCGTGGCGTCAATATCCATAACAGAGCCGTTGGTTCCCTCCCGCTCTTTCATCTGGTCGATGGCCACCGCGATGCCGTGAGGAATCTCCTCATCCAGGCAGCGGAGAGCCTTTTCCCGGATCATCTCAGCGACGATCTGGCGCTGGGGCTGGTCCGTGATCGTGTCCTCGTCGTAGAAGCAGGGACCATAGGGCAGATATTTGAAAATGCAGTCCAGAAGCGTGTCAAGATTCCGGGAACGAAGAGCGGAAACCGGCACGATATCAGCGAAATCGCAGATCTTCCGGTACTCGTCGATGAAGCCCGGAACGTCCTCTTTTTTCACGGTGTCAATCTTGTTAATAACCAGAATCACCGGCGTTTTGCTTTTTCTCATGCGCTCGGCGATATGCTTTTCACCGGCCCCGATGAAATGGGTCGGCTCCACGAGCCAGAGCACCACGTCCACCTCGTTTAAGGTGCGTTCTGCCACCTGAACCATGTATTCGCCCAGCTTGTTTTTCGCCTTGTGAATGCCCGGCGTGTCCAGGAACACGATCTGGCCCTTTTCTCCGGTGTAAACGGTCTGGATCCTGTTTCTGGTGGTCTGGGGTTTATTGGAAGTTATGGCGATCTTCTGGCCGATGAGATGGTTCATCAGCGTGGATTTTCCCACGTTCGGCCGTCCGATCAGAGTCACAAAACCGGATTTTACTTGTTTTTCCATCAGCATTCCTCACCGCCGATCAGGGGCTTGAGCTCCCCGAACAGCTCTTTTTCTTTCTTCATCCGCTCTTCTCCGCCCAGGGCGCAGATGCTTCCTGTCTTCAGGATCGCTTCCATATAGGGAGCCAGCTTCTGAATGTCCTCTTCTGTAGCGGAAAGGATCTCGTCTCTTTCTCTCTGTACCTCTTCCCGGGTGATGTGGGCCAGCCAGGCCGTCATGGAACGGAGGCCTTTGCTTCTCGGTGTCAGCGGCGTATCTAGCTCGCTGATGGTTCCGATGACATATTTTGTCATGTCCCGCTCGTCCACATGGAAGTTCTTCACATAATCGGTGACACCCTCGTAGATCTCGTTGGTGGCTCCAAGATTCGGGTCGCGGTAGGAGGCAAAATAGGAATCTCCCATGACGCCGAAGCCGCTCATGCAGCCGTAGGCGCCGCCTTTGACACGAATGTTGATCCAGAGATAATCATAGCTTAAAGCCACTTTCAGGATACGCAGAGCTCCTGTGTAGGGAAGGCCCGCTTTCCGGTAGTTTCCGGTCCGCGCCACAAACTGCACCTGGCCTGCAGTGAGGAAGCCCTCATTTTTCTGGCCCAGTGCCATATGAAGGGGCGGAAGCTCTGCCGCTCTGGTTTCCAGCTTCTCCTTCAGATTCAGGGAAAGCTTTTTCACGGAAGTATAATTTTCTTCCTCGCAGGTCACGCTCACAAGAAGGGTATCCTGACGGAACAGAAGACCCATGAGGTGTTTCAGTTTCTCCACAAGCTCACCTTTACGCTCCTCAAAATGTGCCTCCAGATCCTCGATGAGCTTATAATAACCGATACCGCTTAACGCATCACTGTAGCCGTAAGGCTCGGAAGTATAAGCAAGGGCCCGGCCCACAGCGGTCTGATGGCCTGCTGCGCTCAAGCGCTCCTGCAGAGTAGATTTCTGCTCGCTGATGATCTCATAGAGACGGCGGGTGTCGTCGAGACGGCTCCGGAGCAGGATTTCCTCGATCATGGAGAAGGCGAAGGGCATTTTTTCAGCAAGGGCTTTGGCCCGGATGCCGAACATGGTCCGGTAGGAGCCGGCCTCCCTATGATCCTGGATCACCTGGGCGTTGGCATAGATACCGCCGGTCTCGATGTTGATCTCACTGAAAAGCTCTCCATATTTATAGTTTTCCGTATCGATAAAGCCCAGCACCGACTTCAAAAGGCCTGCATAGGGAATATACTCGGCGGGAACGTATTTCATATCAAAGAGAAGGTCCAGATAGCAGACGCCGTTGGTCACATAATCGTGGCGGACGAAGGTCGTTCCCTCCGCCTGCTCCTCGAGGTTACTGACGGTGTAGGCTTCTTTTCCGATATCCTCCCGTTTCAGCATCGGGATAGCCTCCAGCTCTTCTTTCGTGGACGGGGTCTCCTGGAAACGGTGAAGGCTCTCGGTCTTCTCCACCAGAGCCTGTCTTTCCTCCTCGGTAAGGCTCTCCTTGTAGGCGGCAAGCTTCTTCGCCAGCTCCTCCTCCATCCGGTCGTTGAGTCCTTTCTCCGGCTCGATGACTACCAGGGAGGTATGCGGATTGTTCAGGAGGCCATCACGGATCAGATCCTCATAGTAACCAGTGCCCACCTGTTTTTTCAGGAAATCGAAAACGGCCAGCTGTTTGAGATAGCCGAAGGGACAGTTGTCATCATAAAGCCAGGTATCCATCATATCGATGCCGTACATCAGTCCTTTCGGGAAAGAACCGAAATCGGCCTCACGGAAACGGAACTCGGAGGAATTGATACCAGCCATCAGAGATTTCTGATCCAGGCCCTCTGCCACGATGCGCTCCAGCTCTTCCCGGATCACCCGGACGAAACGGTCTTTATCCTCCGCATTGGCATATTTTGCCGTGATGCTGAATACCGGCTGCATCGTGCCGCTGTCATAGGAACCGCTGATATCCTTTCCGAGGCCTGCGTCGAGAAGCGCCTGTTTCAGGGGAGCCCCCGGGGCAGAAAGGAGAACGTACTCAATGACCGCATAGGCGTTGGCCTTCTCCACATCCAGACTGCTGCCGATGGCTGCGTTGAAGGAAAGGTAAGTGTTATCCTCTTCGGAATCTGCTGTGGAAATGGAATATTTTCCGATCTCCGTATGCATCTCCTCGAATTTTTCCGGAAGAACAATCTTTGAAGGCACCTCGATGGCATCAAAGGCAGAAAGATACTCCCGGTCCAGATATTCCAGTCGTTCCTGCATATCCACATTTCCGTAAATGTAGATATAGCTGTTAGCCGGATGATAATAAGTCCGATGGAAATCCAGAAACTCCTCGTAGCTAAGGTCCGGGATGCAGGCCGGATCTCCGCCGGACTCCACGCCGTAGGTGGAATCCGGGAACAGGGAATTGAGAATCTTCCGGTCCAGAATGTCCTCCGGTGAGGAGAAGGCTCCCTTCATCTCATTATAGACCACGCCATTGTAGATCAGCTGGTCTTCCGGGCTTTTCAGCTCATAGTGCCAGCCCTCCTGCCTGAAAATTTCTTCTCTCTTATAGATATTCGGGTAAAAAACCGCATCCAGATAAACGTCCATCAGGTTTTTGAAATCCTGTTCATTGCAACTGGCAACGGGATACATGGTCTTGTCAGAATAGGTCATGGCGTTCAGAAACGTGTTCAGGGACCCTTTGACCAGTTCCACAAAGGGATCCTTGGACGGATATTTCCGGCTGCCGCAGAGAACGCTGTGCTCCATGATATGAGGCGTTCCCTTGCTGTTCACGGGAGTGGTGCGAAAAGCGATATGGAATACTTTATTTTCATCGTCGTTCAGCACCACAGCCACCCGGGCGCCGGATTTTTTATGGTGGAAAAGATAACCGGCAGAATGAATATCCGGCAGCTCCTCCTGTAACACCAGCTCATAAGTGTCTGGATAATTGATCATACTGTTACCTCCGCTGTATGCTCTTATTTTTCTTTCACCGGGCAAAAATGCCCGCACTATCGTTGTCAGTATATCAGACTTTCCAGAAAAGTGCAAAGAAAAACCTCCGGGCGGAAATTTTGTAAAAATCCCCCGAAGGTTCTCGTATTTTTATAAGATTTCCGGAAGGACGGACAGTCCGTACTCTGCCAGAGAATGGTCTTCCTCACCGGTGCCGCCGCTGATTCCCAGGCCTCCGATGATCCGGCCATCGACCTTCAGCGGAATGCCGCCGCCGAAAATGACGATCTTTCCGCCGTCCATCTTGTCCACCCCGTAGAAGGTGCCGCCGGGCTGGGCCAGGACGCTCAGCTCTTTCGTGGACATTTTCACGGCCACAGAAGTGTAGGCCTTCTTCATTGCCACGTCAAAGCTTACGAGGAAAGCGCCGTCCATGACGTGAACGGAGATCGGATTTCCCTCGGGCCCGCAGACGGCGATCACCGCCTGTTTGCCGCGGCGTCTGGCCTCCTCCTCGATCTTCTCAGTCAGCTTCTTCGCTGTCTCCAGATTGATCTTCCGGTTGTCGTTGACCCTTCTTAAGATCTCTTCGATCAAAGCGTTGTTTTTCTCTGTCATCTCGGTCTCCTTCTGAGGCTTCAAAACCGGTTTTTCTTCCGGAAGCTCTGTCTCCTCCGCCTCCATGGACCGGGCCAGAACATAGAGGTAATCTCCCAGCCGGTTCATGTATTTTTTCGCCATGGCATCGGAGCCAAACTTGATGCTGACCGTGGAAAGACGTCTCTCTGCCCTTCTGGCAACGGATCTGGCTACAGACACTCTGGCAGAAAGACGATTTCCCCCCGGAAGGGCTTCTTCTTTTCCGGCCGGAAGCGTTTCCCGTATGGCATCGATCTCCGCCTCCAGTTTCTCCACAGCTCCCTCTTCCAGACGGTTTTTCCGGTTGTGAGGATCCTCGGTCAGGGCAACGACAGCCAGGAGGTCTTTCTGAATAGCCTCCAGCAGGGTCTTTTCCCGGCCGGGACTCAAGTCTGCCTTCACAAGGCCCAGATGGCTGATGAGCTCATCTAGGGTCCCCAAAAGTTCGATCCGGTCGTCCGATTTTGGAATACTGGGGCCATGGACCAGGCTGGTCATGCCGCCGTCTCCGTTTTTGGTATAGATATTCATAGATCCGTCTCCTTTGTGAAGAATCCGTTATGCTTCCGGCATATGGATCTCCTGGGGGAAGGAATTGCTGATGATCTTTCTTCCTTCCTCTCTGTCTTTGATCGCGCCCAGAGCTTTGAGCTGCATCGTGATATTTCCGAGAACAGAACCCTCGATGGGACCTGCTACGACTTTCTTTCCGGTGTTCTTCGCGGTAAGCTCGCAGAGGAGTTTATCCTGGATGCCGCCGCCTACCATGTTGATGCAGGGAACGTTCTTACCGGTGAGGTGCTCCAGCTCTCTTACGACTTTGCCGTACTCCTGGGTCAGGCCGTTGTAAATCGCCATGGCGATCTCTCCCAGGCCCTCCGGTGTGCCCTGACCGTGCTCCTCGCAGTAACCGATGACTTCCTTCATCATATTGTAGGGAGCGGTAAATCTCGGGTCATTCGGATCGATGACAAAGTCTTTTCTTGCTGCCTCTCTGGAAGCCCTGATGATATCCGGGAAGGAAACCTCTCCCTCGAATTCACACCAGTTTTTCCGGAGGTTCTGCATGATCCAGAGACCGTTGATGTTTTTCAGGTAGCGGATCTTGCCCTCTACGCCGCCCTCGTTGGTGTAGTTGTATTTGAAGGACTCGTCGGTCAGAATCGGCTCGTCCAGCTCCATTCCCATAAGGGACCAGGTCCCGCAGCTTAAGAATACGGCATCCTTGTCGAACAGCGGTGTGCCTGCCACAGCGGAAGCGGTATCATGGCTTCCAACAGCGATGACTTTCACACCGGAAAGACCGGTCTCCTCTGTCACCTCCGGAAGAAGGTCGCCGATGATCGTTGCGGGCTGTACCAGCTCACCGAAGATATCGGTGCGAAGACCTGCTCTCTTGATGAGGTCGAAATCCCAGTCGCGGGTCTTTGCATTCAGAAGCTCGCCAGTGCTGGCCATCGTGTACTCGTTGTATTTCTTTCCGGTCAGAAGATATCCGAAGAGCTCTGGCATAAAGAGCAGACGGTCTGCTTTCTCATAGATGTCCGGACGCATTTTCTTATCCGCATAGAGCTGGAAAATTGTGTTGAAGTTCATGAACTGGATACCGGTGGAAGCATAGATCTCTTTTAACGGAACGATCTTGCCCACCTCGTCGATAACGCCGATTGTGCGGTCGTCACGGTAGTTGATGGGGTTTCCGATGATGTTTCCGTCTTTGTCCAGCAGCGCGTAATCCACTCCCCAGGTATCGATAGCCAGACTCTTGATCGGAAGCTTTCTGGCTGCCGCTTTTTTCAGTCCCTGTTTCAGTTCGTGATACAGGCGGAAGGTATCCCAGTAAAAGTTCTTGCCGATACGCACCGGATCATTGGAAAAACGGTGCAGCTCCTCCAGTTCAATTTTTCCATCTGCATATTTGCTCAGGATCATACGACCGCTTGACGCTCCAAAGTCAAAGGCCAGATTGTAAATTGTCTCTCCCATTTTGTTTACCTCTCCATTTTTTGTATTTATTCGGCTCCTGTGATCAGACGGATGCCTCTTTTTTCCAGGCAGTCCACCCATTCCTTTTTCGGGGTTTTATCCAGGACCAGAATATCCCCCTCTGATAAATCCATCACCTTCACAAAAAAGACGTGCTCCAGTTTACTGGTATCCGCCGCCAGGATTGTGGTCCGGGCACAGTTGTGCATGCAGTTCTTCACATCTGCTTCCATCTCATGGGAATCCGTAACCCCTTTTGCGAGATCGATTCCCTTGCAGGAAAGAATGGCTTTATCCACATAGTATTTCTCCAGCACATCCTGCGCCATCTTGCCCACCAGCGACAGGGAAGAATCCCTTAAGGTTCCGCCGGTGGATATGACCTTGATACCTTCACAGCCGGAAAGCTCAATAAGAACCTCCACAGAATTGGTTATCACCGTCAGCTTTTTCTTCTTTTTCAGCTCCTGGGCAATCATCAAAGATGTGGAAGAACTGTCCAGCATAATGCTCTCCCCGTCCTCAATCAGAGAAGCGACGGTCTGAGCAATCTTCTGTTTTTCCTTCCGGTTTGTCTTTTCACGGATTTTCAGAGGCATGTCGATTGTGCTGTTTTTATTCAGGACTGCGCCGCCGTAGGTCTTTTTCACAAAGCCCTCTTTTTCCAGCTTCTCCAGGTCCCTGCGGATGGTTTCCTCCGTCACCTGGTAGCGGGTGCTCAGCTCTGCCACCAGCACTCTTTGTTCCTTTTGCAGAATCGATAGAATTTCGTTTTTCCGCTCAATGGCCAGCATTAAAATCGCCTCCCTCTTGTAGCTTTCATTATACTACAGGAAGGAGGCGTATTACAAGTTGTTTTTTGTTGCTTTACTTTGTTTTTGTACGCTTTGGGGAATGGGCGTAGTAACTGCTGGTGCGCTGACGGTAAAGCATCAGAAGACCTCTGACGCAGAGTTCCACGGCCATGGCGATCCACATGCCCGGAAGCCCCAAGAAACGTACCAGCACCACAGCAAGGCCCAGGCGCACGATCCAGATGCTTCCGAGATTCATAAGGCTTGGGATAAACGTATCCCCCGCCCCCCGTAAGGCTCCGGCCGCCACGATGGAAACGCCAAAAAGAGGTTCCGCCAGAAGCTCGATCCGAAGAACCCGGGTGGCCAGTTCTCGCACTGTCGCATCCGGAGTCAGGATCCGGAAGACCACCGGACAGATAAACATCATCACCAGGCCCGTAAAGCCCATGAAAAGCGCTCCCATGGCCGTACAGATATTTCCGTACCGTTTCGCCATTTTCGGTTTCCCAGCACCCACGCTTTTTCCCACCAGGGTCGTGGCCGCAGAGCCGATGCCATAGCCCGGCATATAGCAGAAGCTCTCCGCCGTCACAGCAAAGGAATTGGCCGCGATGGCTGTGGCTCCCAAGGGCGCGATAATCCGGGTAGCCATAACCATAGCGCTGTTCATCGCCACTTCCTGAACTGCCACCGGTGTACCGATCCGGAAGGCTTTTTTCAGAATTTCCCCGTCAAAATGGCCTTTCTCCGCATGGAGCAGCCGAAGCTGGGGATTGTGGATGCAGCAGCGCCAGGTCATGGTGAGACTGATCACCGCGCAGGCCAGGGCCGTTCCCATACCGGCTCCCAGAACGCCAAAGCGTGGAATCAGAATCGCGTTGAAAACCACATCCAGAAGACACATCACCGCATTCAAGATACTGGGAGTCACCATATCGCCGCTGCACTGCAAAAAGGAGGACGACAGGGAATTGAGCTGGGAAAAAGGAAGCATCAGGGCAAACACGAAAAAGTACAGCGTGGCGTCTTTTCGTATGCCCGGTTCTCCACCAAGCCACGCGGGAAGCTGACCGCTGATGGATACTCCCAAAAGACTTAAAAGTCCCGAGACGATCAAGGCTGTCACTAGGCCGTGGCGGACTACATTTCTGGCCTCCGCCTCCTCTCCTGCTCCGATCCGGTGAGCCACCTGGACAGAAAAACCTGATGAGACTGCATAAGTCACTCCATTAAAAAGCCAGGTGCTGGAGGCAACCAGGCCGATCGTTGCGGAAGCATTTGCTCCCAAAGCTCCCACCATGGCGGAATCAATATACTGCATCACGATGGTGGTGATCTGGGTCAGAATCGCCGGAAGGCTTAAGATCCAGACCTCCTTGATCTCCGGTTTCAAACGGAGCCAGTTCTGCTTTAATTTTTTTGTTTTTTTCATTACGATATCCCTTCCATTATGGTGGTAAAAAAAAGAGCGGTACACGACCGCGAAGCCGGTACCGCTCTTTCTGTTATTGGAATTTTAAGAGATTATTTCTCCTCGTTGCTGTACATGGTAACGAGTCTCTGCAGATACTCGTATCTCTCGTTTGCCTCTGCCTCAGATTTAGCGAACAGTCTTGCTGCTTTCTCCGGGTTAGCACGTTTCAGAGAGTTGTAACGAACCTCGCCGTCCAGGAAATCCTGGTAGCTCTCTGTCGGAGCCTTGGAATCCAGAGCGAACTTCTTGTCTGCTGCCGGGTTGAAGCGGAAGTTGTGCCAGTAACCGCACTTAACTGCCAGCTCTTCCTCGGTCTGAGCTTTTGCCATACCCTTCTTGATACCATGGTTGATACACGGAGCGTAAGCGATGATCAGGGACGGTCCCGGATAAGCCTCTGCCTCTGCGATTGCTTTTACAGTCTGAGCCATATCAGCACCCATGGAGATCTGTGCTACATATACATAACCATAGGACATAGCGATGGAAGCCATATCTTTCTTCTTGGTCTCTTTACCACCAGCTGCGAACTGAGCGATTGCTCCGGTTCTGGTAGCTTTACTTGCCTGTCCACCGGTGTTGGAGTAAACCTCAGTATCGAATACCATGACGTTGATGTCTTTGCCAGAAGCAAGAACATGGTCAACACCACCAAATCCGATATCGTAAGCCCATCCGTCACCACCGAAGATCCACTGGGATTTCTTAGCCAGGAAGTCTTTATTCTTAACGATGTCTTTGCAAACATCACAGTCAACGCCAGAGAGAACCTCTACCAGTTTATCGGTAGCAGCACCGTTGGTTGCGCCAACGCTGAAGGTATCCAGCCATTCCTGGCAGGCAGCCTTAACGTCCTCAGAAGCTTTCTCGTTAGCCATTACAGACTCAACTTTGGTCTTCAGGCCATCTCTGATTGCTTTCTGAGCAAGCAGCATACCATAACCGAACTCTGCGTTATCCTCGAACAGAGAGTTGCTCCATGCAGGACCCTGTCCTTTTTCGTTTACGGTGTACGGAGTAGACGGTGAAGAGTTGCCCCAGATAGAAGAACATCCGGTTGCGTTTGCGATATACATTCTGTCACCGAACAGCTGAGTGATCAGTTTTGCGTACGGGGTCTCACCACAACCTGCACAAGCTCCGGAGAACTCAAGCAGCGGCTGTTTGAACTGAGATCCTTTTACGGTATTCTCTTTGTATTTTGCTACGACATCTGCTTTTGCCGGAAGCTCTACAGCATAGTCGAAGTATTTCTGCTCGCCTGCGCTTGCTTCCATGTTTTCCATAGCCAGTGCCTTCGCACCCTTCTTGCCCGGGCAGACATTTGCACAGGAACCACAGCCGGTACAGTCGTAAGCGGAAACTACCATAGCAAATTTGTAATCTGCCATACCGGTCATCGGCATTACTTTCATGCCTTCCGGAGCCTTCTCTGCTTCCTCAGCGGTAAGAGCTACCGGACGGATTGCAGCATGCGGGCAGACATAGGAACAACGGTTACACTGGATACAGTTCTCGGAATTCCAAACAGGAACGTTTACTGCGATACCACGTTTCTCGTATGCGGAAGTACCGCTCGGCGTGGAACCGTCAACATAATCCTTGAATGCAGAAACCGGAAGGCTGTTACCCTCCTGAGCAGATACTTTGCTCTGAATGGTATTTACGAAATCAACAGCATCTTTTCTGCCGTTCTCAGCGTGAGTCATCTCAAGGCCTTCGTCAGCTGCGTTCTTCCAGCTCTCCGGAACCTGAACCTCAACAACCTGTTTTGCACCGGCTTCGATAGCTGCCCAGTTCTTCTGAACGACATCATCACCCTTACGTCCGTAGGTTGCTTTTGCTGCAGCCTTCATAAGGTCGATAGCCTGATCCTCCGGAATGATGTCTGCCAGTTTGAAGAATGCAGACTGGAGAATGGTGTTGATACGGGTCGGACCCATGCCGGTCTCGATACCGATCTTAACGCCGTCGATGATGTAGAATTTGATGCCATGGTTAGCGATGAATGCTTTTACCTGGCCCGGAAGATGTTTCTCAAGTCCTTCCATATCCCACGGGCAGTTCAGAAGGAAAGTACCTCCGTCTACCAGCTCCTGTACCATGTTGTATTTACGAACATAGGACGGATTGTGGCAGGCTACGAAGTTTGCCTTGTGGATCAGATAGGTGGATTTGATCGGTTTCTTACCGAAACGCAGGTGAGACATGGTAACACCGCCGGACTTCTTGGAATCGTAATCGAAGTAAGCCTGAGCGTACATGTCTGTGTTATCACCGATGATCTTGATGGAGTTCTTGTTTGCACCAACGGTACCGTCAGCACCAAGACCCCAGAATTTACAGTTGATGGTTCCTTCCGGAGTGGTTACCAGCGGAGCGCCAAGTTCCAGAGAAAGTCCGGTCACATCATCTACGATACCGATGGTGAATTTTGCTTTCTCTGTGTTCTCGTATACAGCTACGATCTGAGCCGGAGTGGTATCCTTGGAACCAAGGCCATAACGTCCGGTGAAGATCGGAGTGTCGTTGAATTTTGTTCCCTTCAGAGCTGCAACTACATCCAGGTACAGCGGCTCGCCCATAGCACCCGGCTCTTTGGTTCTGTCAAGAACAGAAATCTGTTTTACAGTCTCGGGGATAGCTGCTACCAGAGCCTCTGCACAGAACGGTCTGTACAGACGAACTTTGACAACGCCAACTTTCTTACCGGCAGCTCTCAGGTAGTCAATGGTCTCCTCGATGGTATCACATACGGAGCCCATAGCGATGATCACATGCTCGGCATCCTCAGCACCATAGTAGTTGAACAGTTTGTAATCTGTTCCGATCTTTGCATTTACTTTGTCCATGTATTCCTGTACGATTGCGGGCATTGCATCGTAGTAGGAGTTGCAGGCCTCCCTTGCCTGGAAGAAGATATCCGGGTTCTGAGCGGAACCTCTCTGGCAGGGATGGTTCGGGTTCAGAGCATGTTTACGGAATGCATCAACAGCATCCATATCTACCATGTCCTTCAGATCCTCGTAATCCCAGGTCTCGATCTTCTGGATCTCGTGAGATGTACGGAATCCATCGAAGAAGTTGATGAAGGGGATACGGCCTTTGATTGCTGCACAGTGAGCAACCGGAGTCAGGTCCATAACCTCCTGTACGCTGGATTCGCAAAGCATTGCGCATCCGGTCTGACGACAGGCATAAACATCGGAATGATCTCCGAAGATGGAAAGTGCATGGCTTGCAAGAGCTCGTGCAGATACGTTGAACACGCCCGGCAGCTGCTCACCTGCGATCTTATACAGGTTCGGGATCATCAGAAGAAGACCCTGAGAAGCGGTGTAGGTAGTGGTCAGGGCGCCTGCTGCCAGAGATCCGTGTACAGCACCAGCTGCACCAGCCTCGGACTGCATCTCAGTTACCTGAACTTCCTGTCCGAAAATGTTTTTTCTTCCCTGGGTAGCCCATTCATCTGTAGCTTCCGCCATAACAGAAGAAGGGGTGATCGGATAGATAGCCGCTACATCAGAATATGCATAAGAAGCATGAGCTGCTGCATGGTTACCATCCATGGTTTTCATCTTTCTTGCCATTTTGTACAATTCCTCCTTATTTTTTAAGAGCCAGACGGCTCTTTGATACATATTGAGTGAAATCACTGACGGTTCTGTGCATTTTTTCCGCACCTTGCACTTTGTGTTCTGAACTGTGCCGAGATTATTCACATCATATGGATTCACTATACCATATTTTTTTAAAAAAGTCCATTTCCTTGTATACAAAAATTGGGCGATTTTTTGTTTTTTTCATTGTACATGGCAGATTCTTGGGGTAAAAAGCTCTTTTTAAGCCAAAAAAAGACCCCGCCGCATTTGATTGGCAGGGTCTGATTCTTTATAGGAAAAAAATCCGGTTAATTTCTTTCAGGCTCCGGTCATATTCCGGAAAATCGCAGTAGCCCTGGCGGTACCACTCGCATCTCCCGCAGGAGGCGTCAAAGCTTTCTTCGCTCATCTTCTCTTCCGCTCTCTTGAAAAGGCTGCGAACCGGATAAAGAGTTCCTTCCTTTAAATCCAGCACCGGGAGAAGGTTGCGGTCCTTGATGGCCACATGGTTTCCGTCGCTTCCGCAGGTCTCATCGGGATTGCAGTTTGGACAATGGCTGCAGATCATGTCAGGTCCGCAGACCAGTTCCACTTCTTCCTCCGGATGAGCTTTCAGCCAGGCAATTTTCTCCGCCATATTTTTTGAAAAGCCGTCGCTGTAGCCCGCGCCGCGAAACAGTGGAATGCAGAGCAGATGATGAACCCGGAGACGTTGCTGTTCTTTATGCATAGGTCAGGATATTGGCTGCGTTCAGAGCTTTCCTGACTGCCGCACCTACAACGAAGGCTGCCACAACGGAGATCACATCTTTCAGAAGGTAGGGAACGGATACCAGCATCAGGGACTCCACAAAGCCCATCTTCATCAGAAGCATGAACTGAAGGGCACCCAGAAGGTGACAGATGGCAAGACCGGCTGCGGAACAGAGAATGGTGCCGGCTTTATTTTTAGAAGGAGTAAAAAGGCCGGTCAGCAAAGCCATAGGAAGGAAACCGATCAGGAAACCGCCGGTAGCACCAGTGATAGTTCCCAAGCCGCCGGAAAGACCCGCAAATACAGGCACGCCAAAGCTACCCAAAAGAAGGTAAACCGCCACAGAAGCCGTTCCCATCTTCCAACCCAGCACACAGGCGCAAAGGGCCACGCCAAAAGTCTGCATGGTAACGGGGACACCTGAGGGCATCGGAATCTGAATCTGGGATAAGACGGCGAGGACAGCTGTCATCATACCGGTCATGACGATGGTTTTGGTAGAAATCTTTTGCATGATATGAACCTCTCTTTTCTTGGGGCAAAATAGGATGAGGAAAGCCCCGATTTCGAGGTTTAGTATAAGCTTTGGGGGAAGGTTTGTCAACCTGTTTTGTGATATTGGTTGACAATACAATTTTCGCTTTGGAAAGCGTAGGAAAGATACGCAAGGGGGAAAACCATCAGAGTTGCGCCAGTCCTGGTTTTCCCCCTTGCAACCCCCTTTCCAGGGCACGCAGAAAATAGGGGGCTTACGTCAAACTGCTAGTGAGTGAAATGACGGCTCGTTGTGGACTCATAGTGAAACATATGGGCTATGTCAGATTGCTATCGGATAAAATACGGGTGAGTGTGCAATCATATTGAACTATAGGGCTTACGCCAAATTGGAACTATGTGGGAGAGCAGATAATAGATTTATATAAAATGATATGAGTGTCAAAAGATCTTTTGACACTCATTTGATACCCGGATTGCTACGCAGCTTCCACAATCCTCCAAATATTCGAAATCCGCTGATTTACTGCGTAAATCGCTACTTTGGGGCATATTCATGACAAAACACCTCGCAGAACAATGGCTCCTGAACAATTACAAAACTTACATCATAGTCCCACTACACGAAATAACACATCATTCTTCACCATGATGCACAAACCACCCGTCATTTCACGCAGTCCTTGTATGACGTAAGCCCCATATTTTCTAAAGCGGGCCCGATGGGGGAGCTCGAGGGGGCGGCGGAGAAATTCCGTTATCGGCGGCTGGGTCATCAAATATCTTTTCAG